>NZ_KV791884.1:188523-423040 GCF_001808005.1 Staphylococcus sp. HMSC13A10
CTACTGCCTATATATAATTGTAGCCTGAGACACTGATTTTTGTCCCAGGCTGTTGCGACTATTTTTAGAATAGTTAATTATTTTATATCTACAATTTTAACGTTGATTTCTCCACCGTTTGGTAGTGGTACACGAACTTCATCGTCTAATTCTTTACCAATTAATGCTGACGCCATTGGTGATTCGTTTGAGATTTTACCTTTAAATGCATCCGCTTCAGCTGAACCTACGATTTGGTAACTTTCTTCTTCGTCTCCTGGTAGTTCGATAAACGTAACAGTTTTACCAATTTGTACTGTATTATTATCGCCTGTATCTTCAATGATTAAAGCGTTTCTAATCATATGTTCAATACGTTGGATATCTTGTTCAATAAAACCTTGTTCATCTTTAGCTGCATCATACTCTGAGTTCTCAGATAAATCGCCGAAAGAACGTGCAACTTTAATTTTTTCAACTACTTCAGGTCTTTTAACTGTTTTTAATTCTTCTAATTCTTGCTCTAATTTTTCGTACCCTTCTTGAGTCATTGGATATTGTTTTTGATTTTCCATTATGTCATCTTCCTTTACTTTTAAATACTATTGTTTACTAACTAAAGATTGAATCTTAGTAGTCATAATATCTATGGCTACTTTGTTACTACCACCTTCTGGAATGATGATGTCAGCATGTTTCTTAGTTGGTTCAATAAATTGCACGTGCATAGGTCGCACCACATTTAAGTATTGATTGATAACCGAATCCATAGAACGTCCTCGCTCATGAGTGTCTCTTTTAAGACGACGTAAAATTCTTAAGTCTGCATCAGTGTCGACATATATTTTAACATCCATCATATCACGTAACGTTTTATTCTCTAAAGCGAAGATACCTTCTACGATGATAACATCTTTCGGTTCAAATGCAATCGTTTGATCGCTTCTTGTATGATTAGCATAATCGTATGTTGGTACTTTAACTGCTTTGCCATTTCGTAAATCTCTTAGATTTTGAATTAACAAATCGTTATCAAATGCAAATGGATGATCATAGTTTGTCTCCAAACGTTCTTCAAAAGTTAAATGTGATTGGTCTTTATAATAATAGTCTTGCGCTAATAATGCAATACTATGACCTTCAAGATTTTTCATAATTTCATTTGTGACTGTCGTTTTACCAGAGCCAGAGCCTCCAGCAATTCCTATAATCGTCGTTTGTGTCATTAACCGATTTCCTTTCTCATCAAGTTGTTTGCATAGATTGGACGATCAACTTTAATTTGTACAATTTGTAATGGATGGCGCGCAGCGTCAAGCTCATTACCTTCTTCATCATAAATGGTATCAACAACTTGTTTAAAACTTTCAATTTCCGGACCAAAAAATTCAATTTCTTGTCCAGGTTTAAAGTGATTTCTTTGTTGAATTGTAGCAATTTTTGTATCCTGATCATAATCTAAAACTAAGCCACAGAAATTATAAGGAGACTTTTTCGATTGTTGTTCTCCAAACATTTGTTCCTCATATCCTGGAGTACCTTCAAAGAATGCTGGTGCTGTATCTCTATTAGCACATTTATCTAATTCCATTAACCATTCAGGTTGAATTTTAAAATTGTCTGGGTCTTCAGCATATGCATCAATTACTTTACGATATACTGACACAACAGTAGCTATATAATGAATTGATTTCATTCTGCCTTCTATTTTTAACGAATCAATACCTAAATCCATCATTTGTGGGATTGATTCGATTAATTTTAAGTCTTTCGGACTCATTGCAAATGGGACGATTTGTCCATCTTCATAAAATAAATCAAGTTCACCATCTTCATCTACTTGTAGTAAATCATAATCCCAACGACAACTTTGACAACAGCCACCTCTATTGGAATCACGTGCTGTCATGTGGTTACTTAATGTACATCTACCAGAGTAAGCAATACACATAGCACCATGAATGAAGGCTTCTATTTCAATATCAACTTTTTCTTTCATTTCTTTCATTTCCATAGCTCCTGTTTCTCGAGCTAGAACTACACGATCTAATCCTTCTTCTTTCCAAAATTCAACTGCTTTATAATTAGATAAAGATTGTTGTGTGGATAAATGAATTTCTAATTTTGGTGCTACCTTTTTGCAAGTTTCAATAATAAGGGGGTCAGCAACAATAATACCTGTTGCACCTGTCGCTTCAAGATTAATAAGATAATCGTCTAACCCTTCCATATTATCGTCATGCGCAATAATATTAGTCGTAACATAAATTTTTGCACCATAACGGTTTGCAAACTCAACACCTTCAGCAATTTCTTCCATTGTGAAGTTATCAGCATTTGATCTTAAACCATATTCTTGTCCGCCTAAAAAAACTGCATCTGCGCCATAATGTACAGCAATTTTTAACTTTTCTAAGTTACCAGCTGGAGCAAGTAATTCTGGCTTCTTCATTTTAGTATTTGAAGTTTGTTTAACTTCTTCTAATGTCTTCATGATTCAGCCTCCTAATATACCGTATGCTTAAATAAGAAACCTTCATCAAATGGTCGATGTTCTGGTTGAATGTCTTCGATAGGATCTACAAGCATAAATTTTTCATCTTCATAAGTTTCAGGATCTTCATTATATAAATCTATTGCTTCTCTGTATTGTTGTGTAACAACATTGATATATTCTTCTGTCTGTAATATGCCGTCAATTTTAAATGAATCAATACCTGCTTCAAAAAACGGTTCTAATTCTTCTATAAGGCACATATCATTTGGTGACATAATATGTGTACCATTATAATCTTCAAAAACAGGATATTTATTTTCGCGTTCTTCATCATATAATAATAAATCATTTTGATTTTCATTACGTTGAATTTTCATTTGTCTATCTTGGAATGTATAATAGTTGCCTAATAACATTCTTTTAGATTGAAACATACATGTCATGCCATGAACTTGAACTTCTATTTCCACGTCAGCATATTCTTTTATATTTATAATTTCTTCCAGACTTAATTCTCTCGCTAATACTGCTCTTGTAGCACCTTTTTGTCCCCAATAGTTACACTGAAAATAGTTAGTAACAAGTGTTTCTGCATCCCAATGTAATGGAATAGGATTATTTTGTTGTTTAACATACATCACAACAGCTGGGTCACCAAAAATAATTCTATCCACACCAATTTGATGTAAAAATTGAATATAATCTTCTACTGCTGCTAAATGATAATTATGAAACAAACCATTAACTGCAGCATACACTTTCTTATCATTCTCATGGGCTAATGTTACTGCTTTTTCCATGTCTTCTCGATTAAATTCTCCTGGAAGTCGTAAACCAAATTTTTGCTCACCAATAACAAATGCATCTGCACCTATTTCTATTAGTGTTTCCATATGTGTTATTGACTTAGGAGTAACTAGTAATTCTGTCATAGTCATTCTCCTTTAATAGATATTGCTAAACCATCGTCCATATTTAAAAAGTTAGTTGTATATTGTTCATTTTGCATTAACCATTCATTAAATTGTTGTACTTTTTTAACCATTTGACGTACGTTACGTGAACGAACTATATCGATATTTGAGACAAAACCATGATATAAAACGTTATCTGTCACAACAATGCCACCCTTTTTAAGTAAAGGCGTATATAGTTCAAAAAATTTCTTCGATTGTGCTTTCGCAGCATCAATAAATAACATGTCAAACGTTTGAGATTTAACTTTATCAAATTGTTCTAATGCATCACCTTCAATTAACTCAATTTGATTAGTAAATTGATTAGAAGTGATATTATGTTTCGCTTGGTCTATCATTTCTGGGTCTCTTTCTATTGTAGTTACATGTATATCTTTAGACACTGAAGCAAATTGCATTGAACTGTATCCTATAGCCGTACCAATTTCTATAATCCGTTTAGTTTGATGAATACGTATAATTTGTTTGATTATTTCTAGTGTATTACGATCCACGATCGGCACTTGATTTGTATTTGCATATTCTCTTAAAAGTTCAATGTCATTATCATTAGTTTTATGTAAATTGAGAATATAACTTTCATTATTATCCATTATACAACGACTTCCTTTGTGTAAAATAACTACAATTTAAAAAGGTAATAAAATAAATCAGTCACAATATTGATTAGTAAAGTAACCAATGGCTTTGACTGATTGTAACTACGTACAAGTATTTTAAACGTTATGTTACATAACGATATATAAAATATTTAACTCCAAATATTTTACCATAAATTCTTTGTGAATATAAGTATAAATCTAAATGATAAGCATGTATGTAAACAAACTTTGAACAAATCATATATAGAAAAACTCCTTATGTCAGATATTCAATAGATATCGTTACATAAGGAGTAAAATTTAAATATTTATTCTAAGATTATTCATCAATTTCAGTATTAACTACTTCTTCAATCATATCCCATTCTTCATCTGTTTCGATTGGGACTAATTTACCACCGTCACCTGATTCATCAGGTTCATTTATCATTGGTACTAATTCAATCATGTCGTCTTCATCAGATTGTGCGCCTTCTTCAGCAAGTACTACATATTCTTTTTTGAATTCAGGATGATAGAATTCAAGCATTTTACGATAAAGAACTTCATTTCCATCTTCATCATATAATGTCAATAATTCTTCTTCATTGTTAATTTTTAATTCTGCATCGTGATTATGTTCAGTCATTTTATTTCTCCTTTTATTAAATAGAGTCTAGGTAGCCTTGTAATATAAATACGGCTGCCATTTTATCTATTACTTTTTTTCTTTTTTGTCTTGAAACATCTGCTTCTAGTAATGACTTTTCAGCTGCCATCGTGCTAAGTCTTTCATCCCACATGACAATCTCAATAGATGGTAATGCTTCTTGAAGTTTCTCTTTGTATTGTAACGAAGCCTCTCCACGAAATCCAATAGAATTGTTCATGTTTTTGGGCAAACCGATTACAACTGTACCGACATCATTTTTCTTGATGATTTCAACTAATTGTTCGATGCCTAATTCATTATTTTGTTCATCGATATGGAGTGTGTCTAAACCTTGAGCAGTCCAACCCATTAAATCACTAATCGCTATTCCTACTGTTTTACTACCTACGTCTAAACCAAGTATTTTATGCTTTAACATTGATACTATTCTTTAGACTCAGCTAAATAATTAGATACGAGTTCTTCCATAATCACATCTCTATCAATGTGACGAATTTGATTTCTAGCTTCATTTTGACGTGGAATGTAAGCAGGATCACCTGATAATAAATATCCTACGATTTGATTTACTGCATTGTATCCGCGTTCTTCTAGTGTTCGGTGGACATTCTCTAATACTGATTTGACATCTTCTTCTGGAATATCTTCATATTTAAATTTCATTGTTTTATCAAAGTTTTCCATTTCGTCACTCCTTCAATTCATAAATTGATTCCATTTTATTCTACACGAACTGTAACTAAAATTACATATTTTTAATGTAATCTTTAATAAAGCGTAATGATTCTGTGATATTTTCAGGTTGAGTACCGCCACCTTGAGCCATATCTGGACGGCCACCACCTTTACCACCAACGATTGGTGCCATATTTTTAATGATGTCACCTGCTTTAATTTGATCTGTATGAGTTTTAGGAACTGTAGCTATAATAGAAACTTTACCATCTACATTACTTGCTAAGACGATAATAGTGTCTTGTAATTTTGATTTAAAGTCGTCCATAGTTGAGCGAATTGCTTTAGCATTAGGTACTTCAACTTCTGTTGCCAATACTTTAAAACCATTTATTGTTTCTACTTGATCTTCGATATTACCCATTTTAAGATTTGTAATTTCTTTATCACGTTGTTCTAAACGTTTTAATAAGTTCTTTTCTTCTTCTTGTAATTGAGTAATTTTGTCTACAACTTGATCATCTGTTTTCACTTTAACTTGATCTTTAATAATATTGAATTGAGTTTGGATATGTTCTAAATATAAGAACGCTGATTTTCCTGTTAATGCTTCGATACGTCTAACACCTGCACCAGTACCAGATTCACTAACAATTTTGAATAAACCAATTTCAGCAGTATTGTCTACGTGAATACCACCACATAATTCTATTGAAAATGGTGCCATATTAACGACTCTTACAATATCACCATATTTTTCACCAAACAGTGCCATTGCACCCATTTCTTTAGCTTCATTAATTCCCATTTCTTGAATATGAACAGAAATACCTCTCCAGATTTCTTCATTGACACGTCTTTCAACCTGATCAATTTCATCTTGAGTCATTTGTCCAAAATGAGAGAAGTCGAATCTTAAACGGTCTGGTGCTACTAATGAACCTGCTTGGTTAACATGGTCACCTAAAACTTCTTTTAAAGCAGCGTGCAATAAGTGTGTGGCACTATGGTTTTTTTGGATAGAACGACGTTCATCTTTGTTCACACTAGCATCAACTTGTGCACCTTTTGTTACTTGACCAAATTGAATTTCACCTTTGTGTAAATTTTGACCATTAGGTGCCTTAGTAACTTCAGTCACTAAAATTTCAAAATGCTCATTACTAACAGTACCATTATCAGCTACTTGTCCACCACTCACTGCATAAAATGGTGTGTCTTTTAACATGAAGTAAATTGTTTCACCAGCATCTGCTTTTTCAACTTCTTCTCCATTTTCAATAAGGTGAATCAATTCTGTTTGATAATCTGTAGTATCATAACCAACAAAGTGACTTTCAGTAGTAATATTTTTTAATACTTCACTTTGAACTTGCATAGATTGTGAATTTTGGCGAGCTTGACGTGCTCTATCACGTTGTTGTTGCATTTCTGCTTCAAATGTAGCCATATCAACAGTTAAACCTTCTTGAATTGCTAACTCTTCAGTAAGTTCAATTGGGAAGCCATACGTATCATATAATTTAAAAGCATCTTTACCATTAATTTCATTATTAGTTTCTTTGGCTTTACTAATAAATCCATTTAAAATTGAAAGACCTTCTTCAAGTGTTTCATGGAATCTTTCTTCTTCTGATTTGATAACGCGTTTAATAAAATCACTTTTATCTTTGACATTTGGATAATAAGGTTCCATGATATCCGCAACAATATCAACTAATTTATACATAAATGGCTCATTGATATCTAATGTTTGGCTAAATCTTACTGCTCTACGCAATAATCTACGTAATACATAGCCACGTCCTTCATTTGCTGGTAAAGCACCATCAGCAATTGCAAATGAAATAGTTCTAATATGGTCAGCTATAACTTTAAACGCTACATCTTGCTCATCTTTTTGAAGGTATTTTTTACCTGACACTTCTTCGACTTCATTAATTATTGGCATAAATAAATCTGTTTCATAATTTGTACGTACATTTTGTGAGATAGAAGTCATACGTTCTAATCCCATGCCGGTATCAATATTTTTATTTGGAAGTGGTGTATAAGTATGATCTTTATTATGATTAAATTCACTAAACACTAAATTCCACACTTCTAAATAGCGTTCGTTTTCTCCACCTGGATACATTTCCTCTTCTGGATCATCTTGGCCAAAATCATTACCGCGATCATAGAAAATTTCAGTATTAGGTCCAGAAGGTCCTTCACCAATATCCCAAAAGTTACCTTCTATACGAATAATTCGACTTTCTTCTAAGCCAATTTGTTCGTTCCAAATTTTATAAGCTTCTGTATCTTCTGGATGTATTGTGACGTATAATTTTTCTGGCTCCATACCCATCCATTTATCGCTTGTTAAAAATTCCCATGCAAATTCTATAGCTTCTTTCTTAAAATAGTCACCAATTGAGAAATTACCTAGCATTTCAAAGAAAGTATGGTGTCTTGCTGTGAAACCTACATTTTCAATATCATTCGTACGAATAGCCTTTTGTGAGTTAACAATTCTTGGTTTCTTAGGTGTTTCTCGACCATCGAAATATTTTTTTAAAGTTGCAACTCCAGAGTTAATCCAAAGTAAACTATCATCATCGATAGGTACTAATGGTGCAGATGGTTCAACCATATGACCTTTTTCAACAAAGAAGTCTAAATATTTTTGTCTAATTTCGCTTGCTTTTAAATTTTTCATCCACGTACACTCCCTATATTTAGTTCATACACATTTTTATTAAGTTTATATTGGACACTAGTGTTATAAGGTAAACAAAAAACGTTCATCCACAAAAGGGACGAACGTTGTCGCGGTACCACCCTAGTTATAAGTTATTACGGTTAGGATTAATACTGCATTTATTAGAATATGAATTTTAATCAATTATTCCATGCTAACCTTTACTTATCACTTTAGTCACATATTTAAATTGACACAAAGTAGCGTTCAACAATTTTAATTGTGCTTTCCACCAACCAGCACATCTCTTAAAATTCAAAATTGTTTACTCGTCTTTATGCGAACTTAAGTTTATTTTAATTTTATTGTTTTCAAATGTCAACGATTAGCGAAATCATACGGTGAAGTTTCTCCCATATTAATCATAGGATCAATTTGATATATTGTTTCTTCAGTTAATTCTATAGTCATAGCCTTGTCTGAATCATTTTCATCATTTTCATCTGAAACATCATCTTCATAATGTATACCTTGTGAATCATTTGACTCATTATTCTCTTCAGTTAAAGATAAATCATAGGATTTTTCTTCAGTAAAGTATTGTTTTAATAAAGTAAATAATTGCGTTAATCTTTTCTGACCGTTTGTGTTAAGACCGATATCAAATGCTTGGGGATCCCCTAGTAATACTAATGATTGTTTCGCTCTTGTTAAACCAGTATATAAAATAGGTCTTTGTAGCATTCTAAAATATTGTTTAACTATAGGCATAATCACGATTGGAAATTCTGAACCTTGAGATTTATGGATAGATGTACAGTATGCATGGGTTAATTCGAGCATATCCTGTCTTGTAAAAGTAATTTCATTTCCATCAAAGTCTACGACTAGTACATCCTTGTTTAAAGCATTTTCTTTTGCCCAGAAAATACCAACAATTACGCCAATGTCCCCGTTAAAGATATTATCATTAGGACGATTAACTAATTGTAGAACTTTATCTCCTTTTCTAAAGACAACATCGCCAAATTCGATTTCTCTAGTATCTTTTTCTTTTGGATTTAGAATAGATTGTAATATTTGATTTAACCTTTTAATACCTGCATTACCTTTATACATTGGTGCTAGTACTTGAATATCACTCATGTCATATCCTTTATTTACCGCACTGTTTACGACTTTCTCAACTACATTAGGTATTTGTTCTGTACCACAATTAATAAAACTTCTGTCATGGAATCGTTGTGTAATATCAATTGGTTGTCCTAACTTCATGCGATGTGCCAATTCTATAATACTAGATCCATCTTGTTGTCTATATACCTCAGTTAAATTAACCCTTGGAATCGTATTTGAGTCTATTAAATCTTTAAAGACTTGTCCAGGTCCAACAGAAGGAAGTTGGTCTTCATCTCCTACAAGAATAATTTGAGCATCTAATGGCACTGCACTTAAGAATTGATGGAATAGCCAAGTATCAACCATTGACATTTCATCAATTATAATCAAACGCGCATTAATTTCATTATCCAAAATATCTTCAGGTTGGGTATCTTGATTCCATCCAATCAATCTATGAATCGTCATGGCTTCTAATCCAGTAGATTCTTGTAGTCTTTTTGAAGCTCTACCTGTTGGTGCTGCTAGTACTACTGGATAATCATCTTCTTGGTAGTCATCATAGTCTAAAGATATTCCGTGCACCTCTGCATATAATTCCACTATTCCTTTTATAACTGTTGTCTTCCCTGTTCCCGGTCCACCAGTTAGTAACATAATTTTAGAATTTATAGCCGTTTGTAATGCATCTTTTTGTGAAGCAGCATAGCTCACTTCATTATTTGTTTCGATATCACCTATATGTAATTGTAAATCTGATTGTTCAATTTCTTTTAATTTTGTAGTATGAGTTTTAATTCTATATAAGTTTTGAACACTTTTTAATTCTGAATAGTAAAGACTTGGAATCGATATTTTTTCTTTATCTACAATTAATCTTTTTTCTTCATTCAGTTGTAATAACATTGTTTGTAAATGCTCATGATTAAATTGGTTATCATCATTATTATTATTTTGTGTTAAAACATTAAAAGTTGCTGCAATAATTTGATCATTAGGTATATAAGTATGTCCTTGTTTAATACATTCTTCCTCTAACGTAAATAATAAACCTGCTTTTAAACGTTCAGGGTCATCAAATTTAATTCCTATTTTTTGTGCTAATTGATCAGCTTTACTAAAACCAATGCCTTTAATATCATAGACAAGTTGATATGGATTTTTGTCTAATACACTTAACGTTTCTGCACCGTAATATTGATAAATAGAACTAGCTAATTTTGGACCAAAACCTAAATCATGTAATCTAATCATGACTTTTTCAGATTCTTGATTAGAAGCAATTTGTTCAGCAATTTGCTTTTGCTTTTTCTTAGGCAAGCTAGGTACTTTTTCAAGAACACTAGCGTCGTTTAAAATGTCATTAATCGCATTTTCACCTAAAGTATTTACGATGTTTTGTGCTGTTTTTTTACCTATTCCTTTAAATAAATCACTTGATAAGTAACTGATGATTGCATCTTTAGTTTGTGGTAATTCTTTTTCGAATGTTTCGGCTTTTAATTGTTTACCATATCTTGGATGCTCAACCGTTTGTCCTTTAAATGTATATACATCACCTTCAACAACATTAGGAAGAAACCCTACCACTGTTGGCATTGTATCAAATGATTCGTTTGTCTCAATGGTATCCACCTTCAAAACTGTATAGTAATTATCACTATTTTGAAACAAAATCGCTTCTACAGTGCCTTTTATCATTGAATAATCAAATAGTGTAGGGTCAGTCATATTACTCCTCCTCTTCTTGCATAGTTGAAAATGTTTTTAAAGCATGTTGACTTAGTAAATGTTCTGGATCAATCTCAACTGCTTGCTTAAAATATGCTATCGCTTCATTTATATCTTCATTCTTCATGTAAGTAGCCAGTCCTAGATTGTAAATCGCATCTACATGTGATGAATCCAATGACAACACATAGTTTAATTGTGTTATTGCAGCATCAAACATTTCTAGCTGACACAATACTAATCCATACTGAAACTGTACTTCTGTATCGTGTTGTTGATCTTTTTCGGCTGCTGTCATTAAAAATGGTAGTGCCTCTTTATGAGCATTTAATTGATTAAAAGCCATTCCAATCATATAGTTACAATCTACAGGTTCCACATCATATTTCATAGCTTGTTGGTATAACTTAATCGCTTCATTATATCTACCTTGATTGTAATATACGTTACCTAAATTATAATATATTGCTCCATTTTCTGAATCAATCGTTATTGCTTTTTGAAAAAATCGCTCAGATTTCTCAATTTCACCAACATCTGCCAATACAATACCAGCATTAATATAATTTTCAGTAATTGATGGATCTTCTTCTATATTATCAAACAAAGCTTTTAATGCTTCTTCTAATTGGCCTTCTTTGATAAATTGATATATCGTTTTTTGATCTATCATATTTAAAATTACATCTCCTTAATTCTTAAATAATGATATAGGTATTATAAGATTTCATTTCAAGTTCAAACTTTTATTTTAATCATATTTTACCACTTTATGTATTTTTATATAAATGAATAGTCATGTTCTCAAATGGTCGAACACTACCATAATCATTCATATTAAAAAGCCACTAATTCAAAGAAACATTTCTATGAATTAATGGCTGATTTTTACACAACATAACTTAATTGACCTGATGTTTTATATACATCATCAATTGTTGCACCACCAAGACAAACTTCTTCTTTATAAAATACAACTGCTTGACCAGGTGTGATAGCTCTAACTGGTTCATTGAAAGTTACTCTAATGGCTTCGTCATTTTCACGTTGTACAAATACTTTTGTATCTTTTTGACGGTATCTAAATTTAGCAGTACAGTAAAATCCTTGTTCTAAATCAATTTCATTTTCATTAACAAATGAAACATCTGAAGCAATTAAATAGTCACTGTATAATGCCTCATGATGGAATCCTTGTTCTACATAAAGGACATTATTTTCTAAATTTTTACCTACTACAAACCATGGATCACCGTCTCCACCGATACCTAAACCATGTCGTTGACCGATAGTGTAGTACATTAATCCACTATGCGTACCCATTTTTTTACCATCTAATGTCACCATATCACCTGATTGAGCTGGTAAATATTGTGATAAGAATGTTTTGAAGTTTCTTTCACCTATAAAACAAATTCCTGTAGAATCTTTCTTTTTAGCTGTAGCTAAGTTTTGTTCTTCAGCAATTTCACGCACGCGTTTTTTTTCAATATCACCTATTGGGAACATCACTTTTGAAAGCTGTTGTTGTGAAAGTTGATTTAAGAAATAAGTTTGATCTTTATTATTATCAACGCCTCTTAACATTTCAACATGTCCATCGTCATGTCTTCTTATTCTTGCATAATGACCTGTTGCTACATAATCTGCACCTAATTTCAGTGCATGTTCTAGAAAGGCTTTGAATTTAATTTCTTTATTACACATAACGTCAGGATTTGGTGTACGCCCTTTTTTATATTCATCTAAAAAGTAGGTGAACACTTTATCCCAATACTCTTGTTCAAAGTTAACTGCATAATATGG
This sequence comes from Staphylococcus sp. HMSC13A10, assembly GCF_001808005.1. Taxonomy (NCBI): domain Bacteria; kingdom Bacillati; phylum Bacillota; class Bacilli; order Caryophanales; family Staphylococcaceae; genus Staphylococcus; species Staphylococcus sp. HMSC13A10. The sequence goes on from NZ_KV791884.1 coordinate 201,245, forward strand.
AATGCCAATTTGATTACAAACTTCAATGACATCATTATAATCTTCTGTTGCAGTACATACACCATTTTCATCGGTATCGTCCCAATTTTTCATGAAAATACCTATAACATCATAGCCTTGTTCTTTTAACAGATATGCTGTTACTGAACTATCTACGCCACCAGACATACCAACGACTACGCGAGTATCTTTATTTGTCACTACTATTCCTCCTTAAATTTATGGTATATTTTATGAATTTCTGCAACTATATATTTGACTTCTTGTTCGGTAGTCATTTCGTTAAAGCTAAATCTTACAGAATGTTTAGCACGTTCTTCATCTTCGTACATTGCAGCTAATACATGTGACGGAGTAGTTGAACCTGCTGTACAAGCTGAGCCAGATGATACATAAATCTGACTTAAGTCTAATAAAGTTAACATTGTTTCAACATCAATAAATGGAAAATATAAATTTATAATATGACCCGTTGTATCTACCATTGAACCATTAAGTTCAAATGGAATAGCACGTTCTTGTAAGCTAACTAAAAATAATTCTTTTAAATTCATTAAATGAATATTATTTTCATCTCTATGTTGTTCAGCAAGTTCAATTGCTTTTGCAAAGCCGACAATTTGCGCTAAGTTTTCTGTACCAGCACGACGTTTAGTTTCTTGTTCTCCTCCAAGTTGACTATACTGTATCGGAGTATTCTCTCTAACTAATAGCGCACCAACACCTTTAGGTCCACCAAATTTATGACCAGTGACACTCATTGTATCAAATTTAAAATCGTCAAAATTAATATCTAAATGACCGATTGCTTGAACTGCATCTACATGGAATAATGCATTTGTAGCTGTAACAATATCTTCTATATCATACATTTGTTGAACAGTACCTACTTCGTTGTTAACAAACATGATAGACACTAGAATTGTCTTATCTGTAATCACTTCTTCTAATTGATCTAAATCTATTGCACCAGTATCATCAACGTCTAAATATGTTACGTCATATCCTTCTCGTTCTAATTGTTCAAATACATTTAGTACGGAGTGATGCTCAATTTTTGTTGTAATTAAATGATTACCAATGTGCTCATTAGCTTTTACTAGCCCTTTTATTGCAGTATTATTAGATTCCGTTGCACCACTAGTAAAAATCACTTCGTTAGCTTTTGCACCTAAACATTGTGCTACTGTTCGGCGAGACTCATCTAAATATTTACGGGCATCTCTACCAATTGAATGAATAGAAGATGGATTCCCATAATGAGTTTGATATATGTTCATCATAGAATCTACTACTTCAGGTTTAACTGGGGTTGTTGCAGCATAATCTGCATATACTTCCATGTTTTGACACTCCTCACAAAATTATCAATGTTCCTATAATAGCACCTAGAAAACTATTTTTCTACCTATCTGTTTGATTAATAGTTACTTTAATTTTAACATTATCCATAATTAGTTGAAATTATTATTACGTATACTACCCATGATATTTATGAATCATTAATATTCTATTTTTCAATCAAAATCAAGAGACTAAAATACATATGAGCAGTTTATTATTTTAATCAAATAAACATTGTTATACTTCATATACTATTTTTACTATGGAGGCATGATCAATTTGAATAACTTAAAGGTTTCCGCATTAAACCTTGTCCCTATCAGAGAAGGACAAGAAGATAGAGAAGCTTTAAATGATATGATTTCATTGGCACAACAATTGGAAGATTTTGGTTATGAACGCTATTGGATAGCAGAACATCATAACGCACCAAATTTAGTAAGTTCTGCCACAGCATTATTAATCCAACATACTTTAGAGCATACTCAATCTATAAAAGTTGGTTCTGGTGGCATTATGTTACCTAACCATGCACCACTCATAGTCGCAGAACAATTTGGTACGATGGCTACTTTATTTCCAAATCGAGTTGATTTAGGTTTAGGTAGAGCGCCGGGTACTGATATGATGACAGCAAGCGCGCTACGTCGAGACCAACATAATGGCGTATATCAATTTCCAGAAGAAGTAGATCAATTACAAACATATTTTGGTCCAGCAAATCAACAAGCATATGTACGTGCTTATCCAGCAGTTAATAAAAATGTCCCTCTTTATATACTTGGATCATCTACTGATTCTGCACATGTTGCAGCTAGAAGAGGATTACCTTATGTATTTGCAGGTCATTTTGCACCACAACAGATGAAAGAAGCTATTGAAATTTATAAAGAATTGTTTGAACCATCTGATGTATTAAGTGAACCTTATGTCATTATAGGATTAAACGTAATTATAGGTGATACTGATGAAGAAGCTGAGTATCTAGCTACTTCAATGGCTCAGGTTATGGTTAGTATTACGAGAGGTAAAATGCAACCTGTTCAACCACCAACAAATGAATTAGATCAAATTTTAACACCAAGAGAATTAGAAATGGCCAAACAAAGAATTAAATCCTCTTTAATTGGGTCTGAAAGCACAGTTAAACAAAAACTTAAAGATTTCATTGATTACTATGGAGATATTGATGAAATTATGGGTGTAAGTTATATTTACGATCAACAAAAACAATATTATTCATATCAAAAATTCAAACATATTATTGATGCAATGTAATATAAATTCATAAGGAGTAAGGCATTTTAGATTTGCCTTACTCCTTTTTTCTATAAAAAAAGAGATAGCATTGAATGCTATCTCTAAAAAATATTTTAAACGATTATTTATCGTCTTTGTCTTCTTTTTTATCTTTGTCACCTTTACCAGTATCAGTATACTCGTTAATAGTGTCTTTCGCTTTGTTTACTTGTTCATTATCACTGTTTTTGAATTTTTCTGCTGCGTCTTTTGCTTTATCCATGAATCCCATAAATAAAAGCTCCTTTCGATTTTGAACAAATTTGTATTTTGTTAAAAGTTTAATTTTAACTTAAATACATCTTATATGTTGTTAATTTAATTAATTCAACAACTTATGTGATGTATATTCCATAAATACCACTTGTTTATAGAACTAAACATATAAAACCAAAAAATTTATATTTTTTTAGATTTTGGTTCGAAAGATAAGACTTATTATATAAGAAACTCAGATTATACATTTTGTTTCTTATAAGTAACATTCGGATTATAGAGTATAGGTAATCACTGTTTCATGTATGTTTTTGAAAAATTCTTTGGTGGGTCCCTTGCCCTTCTTGCTTTGCTCGTTGAAATTGGTTTTACCAATTTCTTTGTGAAGGGTCCCTTGCCCAGCTGGCTTTGCTTGTTGAAACTGACACGTCAGTTTCTCTCTGCTGGGTCCCTATATATAAAACATATAACCGTCGAGGTTTTGGTCGGTTTCTTTGTATTCCGCTAGGTATTGAAGTGTTGTATTATCTAATACGTCACGAACTGCATCTCTCATTCTGATCCATAATTGTTTTTGTGCTGGTGGTTCTGATTCAATACTTTCCACAAAAGTAATAGGCCCTTCTAGCAATCTGATTATATCACCAGCTGTAATTTCTTCTGATGGTAGTCTTAATTGATAACCACCTTTAGCACCACGAACGCTTCGAATTAATCCAGCATTTCTTAAGGGTCCCACAAGTTGTTCTAAATATAAATCACTTAAATTATTTTCTTCCGCAATGGTTTTTAATGATACACACCCTTGTCCTTCTCTTTTAGCAAGAGAAATCATTAAAGTTAAACCATATCTCCCTTTTGTTGATATTTTCATTGTATAACCTCACTTAATTCGAATTATTTATTCCCATTTTACCATTTTTTACGTTAAGATTATAATAGAAAGGTGTGACAAATGTGAATACTGAACCTTTAGCGTCTAGGATGAGACCTACTAATATAGATGAAATTATATCACAACAACATTTAGTTGGACCAACAGGTATCATAAGAAGGATGGTTGATACTAAACGACTTTCTTCAATGATTTTTTATGGTCCTCCTGGAATAGGAAAAACAAGTATTGCTAAAGCTATTGCCGGTAGTACTCAATATAAATTTAGACAATTAAATGCTGTAACAAACACTAAAAAAGATATGCAAATGGTTGTTGATGAAGCAAAAATGTCTGGACAAGTGATTTTGTTATTAGATGAAATCCATCGTTTAGATAAAGCAAAACAAGATTTTCTATTACCTCATTTAGAAAATGGGAAAATTGTCTTGATTGGTGCTACAACTTCAAATCCATATCATGCCATCAATCCAGCAATACGTTCTAGAGCTCAAATTTTTGAACTTTATCCATTGAACGATGATGATGTTCATATCGCTTTGAATAGAGCGTTAGAAGATAAAGAGAGAGGCCTTAAGTCTTATTCTCCTATTGTAGATGAGGATGCAATGACATACTTTTCAACTCAGAGTCAAGGCGATGTTAGAAGTGCATTAAATGCATTAGAATTAGCGGTTTTAAGTGCTTCTGAAAAAGACGGATCACGTCATATAACTTTGCAAGATGCTAAAGATTGTTTACAAAAAGGTGCATTTGTAAGTGATAAAGATGGCGATATGCACTATGATGTTATGAGTGCATTTCAAAAATCTATTCGGGGTAGTGATGTCAATGCGGCATTACATTATCTAGCACGTCTTATTGAAGCTGGTGATTTACCAACAATTGTAAGACGACTTTTAGTTATAAGTTATGAAGATGTAGGACTTGCTTCACCTAATGCGGGTCACCGAACATTAGCTGCAATTCAATCAGCTGAACGTTTAGGTTTTCCTGAAGCAAGAATACCATTAAGCCAAGCTGTGATTGAATTATGTTTATCACCTAAATCTAACTCAGGTATATCTGCAATTGATAAAGCATTAAGTGATATTAGACAAGGTAAAGTAGGTCAAATCCCCGATTACTTAAAAGATGGTCATTATGCTGGTGCAAAAGAATTAGGACGTGCAACTGGATACAAATATCCGCACAATTATGAAAACGGTCATGTTGTACAACAGTATTTACCTGATATACTTAAAAATCGAATTTATTATGAACCTAAAACTACCTCTAAAAGCGAACAACAATTTAAAGCCATTTATGAAAATTTATTGAATCAGTCAAAATAAACAAAAAAGATAGCTCTTCTTCAACGTATTAATTACGTATGAATGAGCTATCTTTTTATTTTATACCTAATACGATTATTAGTATTGTCCTTTATCTTTAATACGTCTCAATGGAATATCTTTTAAAATATCGTTAATAACGTAGCTTGAACATATTAACCCAACTACACTAGGTACATATGCATTTGATGATGGTGGCATTTGCCCTTTTCTATTAATTGCATTTTTATCGCCAACTGTTTCTTTTACATCTTCACGTATAACTATCGGACTTTCATCTGAAAAGACGACTTTAATTCCACTACGAATCCCAAGTCGTTTTAATCTATTTCTAATTACCTTTGCCATTGGATCAGTATGTGTCTTAGAAATATCTGCTATTTGGAAACGAGTTGGATCAATTTTATTAGCCGCACCCATGCTGGAAATCATGTCGATACCTCTTTCAAGGCACTCTTTCATTAAATGTACTTTATAAATAATTGTATCACTCGCATCAATAAAGTAATCTATATCATAATTATTAAAAATCTCTTCATAAGTTTCTTCAGTGTAGAACATATGTAGTGAAGTTACCTTACAGTCTGGATTAATTTGCTTAATTCGTTCTTCCATAAGTGTTACTTTACTTTGTCCAATTGTAGATGTAAGTGCATGAATTTGACGATTGACATTTGTAATATCAACATCATCTTTATCAATTAAAATGATATGACCAATATTTGTTCTGGCTAATGCTTCAGCAGCGAAAGACCCTACTCCACCAACGCCTAATACGGCTACTGTTTTACTTTTTAATAATTCAAGTCCTTCTTGTCCTACAGCTAATTCATTTCTAGAAAATTGATGTTTCATTTTAATCTCCTTTAACTAAACAATCTACTTTTATGTTATGTATATATTATTTTAATTTAAAAATAAAAATACGCAAGACCTAAGTCTTGCGTACCGATAGAGTCCGTAGATGCCGTAGTTATAAATAGCTTGATCATTCGGCCTGTTTTATACAGGTGGGTGCCCTGTTTCATGTTTTGCAAGTCCTCCAAATGAGGCGTGTGCGCTGCATGAAAACCTATTGGGCTCCCTGATCAAAGAGTGTTAGGCCCAAATAAAAAGCAAACTTACGAACATCACAGATGACTATCTTATGTCATTATATTACCACAAATCTCATGATAAAGGAATTAATCAACTTCGTATTTTTTTAATCATTTTTGTTAAGTCAATAATTAGACATAAACGATAAATGATAAATCTTAATAGTTTATCAATTAATGTCTAATACGTAGTGATAATTCTTCTAATTGTTTATCTGACACTTCTCCCGGAGCATCTGTTAATAAACAAGTAGCTGACGCTGTTTTAGGGAAAGCAATTGTATCTCTAAGATTAGTTCTATTAGTTAATAGCATAACTAATCTATCTAAACCTAACGCAATACCGCCATGTGGTGGTGCACCATATTTGAATGCATCAAGTAAGAAACCAAATTGTTCTTGCGCTTGTTCTTTGGTAAATCCTAATACTTCAAACATTTTTTCTTGTAATTCACCGTTGTGAATTCTAATAGAACCTCCGCCTAATTCATATCCATTTAATACAATATCATATGCATTAGCTTGGGCATTTTCAGGTTCAGAATCTAATTTATCAATATCTTCTTTCTTAGGTGATGTGAATGGATGATGCGCTGCTACATAACGTTTGCTTTCATCATCATATTCTAATAATGGCCAATCAGTTACCCATAAGAAGTTTAATTTCGTTTCATCAATCAAGCCTAATTCTTTTGCAAGTTTAATACGTAATGCACCTAAACTTTGAGCTACCACTTCAGGTTTGTCAGCTACAAACATAACTAGGTCTCCAGCTTCTGCATCAGTAAGTGATTTTAATAATTCAGCATCTTTGTCTTCAAAGAAACGTGCAATAGGTCCTGTTAAACCTTCTTCCGTTACTTTAACCCAAGCTAATCCTTTAGCACCGTATATGTTAACAAACTCTGTTAATGCATCCATATCTTTACGAGTATATTGTTCTGCAGCACCTTTAGCTACAATAGATTTTATTTCTCCATTGTTTTCAACTGTATCTTTAAATACTTTAAAGTCCATTTCATGACCTAATTGTGAAACATTAATTAATTCCATATCAAAACGTGTATCAGGTTTATCTGATCCATAACGATTCATCGCTTCTTCATAAGTCATGCGTGGGAATGGGCCTTCAACATCAATACCTTTAACATCTTTTACGACTTTACGTAACATTTCTTCACCCATAGCCATAACATCTTCTTGATCAACAAAACTCATTTCTATATCGACTTGAGTGAACTCAGGTTGACGGTCAGCACGTAAATCTTCATCACGGAAACATTTTACGATTTGATAATATTTGTCAAAACCACTAATCATTAATAATTGTTTAAATAGCTGTGGTGATTGTGGTAATGCATAAAATTCACCATCATGTACACGAGAAGGTACTAAATAGTCTCTTGCACCTTCTGGCGTTGATTTTGTTAAAACTGGTGTTTCAATATCATAGAATCCACTTTCATCTAGGTATTGACGAATTGAACGTGTTGTTTGATGTCTCATTTTAAAAGTTTGTGCTAGTTCTTGTCGACGTAAATCTAAATATCTATATTTTAATTTTATATTTTCATCTACATTTGTATTTTCTTCATTAATTGAAAATGGTGGTGTTTCAGATTTATTGATAATTTCAATATTTTCAACCTGCACTTCCACTTGACCTGTTTTTATTTTAGGGTTTACTGTTTCAGCATCACGTTTAGTAACTACACCTTGTACTTCTACGATATATTCTGATCTAACAGTTTCTGCAATATTTAATGCTTCTTGAGAAAAGTCTGGATTAAACACAATTTGTACTATACCTTCTCTATCTCTTAAATCAATAAAAATTAATCCACCTAAGTCACGTCTGTTATGAACCCATCCCTTTAAAGTTACTTTTTCGTTTAATAAGTTCTCTGTAACTAATCCACAATATGTTGTTCGCTTACTCATTTTAAAACTCCCTTTCTATTTATGAAAATAATCAACAATTTGATCTAATTGTATTGATTCAGATTCACCGGTTTCCATATTTTTAATATCAATTTGATTGTTTTCCAATTCTTGATCACCAATTACAATAGTATATTTCGCATTTAATCGGTCAGCTTGTTTCATTTGTCCTTTAATTTTTCTGTTCATATAATCTTTATCTGCTTTAACACCATTTTTACGTAGCTGATTAAGTAACTTAACTGCATATCGATCTGCAGCTTCTCCCATAGTTACTACAAATAAATCAAATTCATTTTCAACATCTAGTTCAATGTCTTCTTCTTCCAATGCTAGAAGTAATCTTTCAATACTTAATGCAAACCCAATACCTGTTTGGCTTGGTCCACCTAATAATTCAAGAAGACCATTATAACGTCCGCCGCCACAAAGCGTTGTAATTGCACCGTCATAATTAGGGTTATCCATCATCAATTCAAATGCGGTATGAGTATAATAATCTAATCCACGTACTAAATTAGGATCTTCTACGTAAGGAATACCTAAATCATCTAAATGTTTTTTAACTTGCTCATAATATGCTTTAGAGTCCTCGTTTAAAAAATCAGTAATACGTGGAGCGTTTTTAACTGCCTCTTTGTCTCTATCAACTTTACAATCCAATATTCTCATTGGGTTAGAGTGTAATCGTGATTGACAATCTTGACAAAAGTCACCGATAACTGGTTCGAAATGTTTTACTAACGCTTCGTTATATTCTTTACGAGAATCACTATCACCAATACTATTAATCGCTAACTTCAAATGTTTTAAACCAAAAGATTCATATATATGCATAACCATCGCTAATACTTCAGCATCAATACTTGGATTTTCTGAACCAATTGCCTCAACACCAAATTGGTTAAATTGACGATAACGACCTTTTTGTTTACGTTCATATCGGAACATCGGTCCATTATAATATAACTTCACAGGTTGATTTGGGTTACCTTGCATTTTATGTTCAATATAAGAACGAACTACACCAGCTGTTCCTTCAGGTCTTAATGTAATACTACGGTCACCTTTATCTTTAAATGTGTACATTTCTTTTTGAACGACGTCGGTAGAATCTCCCACACCTCTAGCAAAAAGTTCAGTGCTTTCAAAAATAGGCGTTCTAATTTCTTGATAGTTGTATAGTTCCATTAATTGATCAAGTTTGTTCTCAATATAACGCCATTTGATTGAATCTTCAGGTAATATATCTTGTGTTCCTCTTGGAATTTTAATCATATTTTATCTCCTTTACTAATACTGAGCACGTTTATTTCGTTATAAATTTAAAAAATTAAATAAAAAAGCCCTTGCATAGTATTTAATACTACACAAGGGACGAATATCCGTGTTGCCACCCTAATTGATTTAGACATAATTGTCTCAAATCCACTCAAAACGTTTAACGTACGTTACCCGGCTTTACTTTGGAATAAAGCACCTCTTCTTGTGTTCAAAGTCATAAACTACTCAGTGTAACCTTTCAGCCTTATGGGTTACATTTCTACGTATATATTTATATACTACCTCTTTTGTTTATTCTTTCAAGAATACAATCGGTTTATTATTTATAATTCAATTATTATGATAACGAGTTTTCTAATGATTTGCAAGTTCTATGATGAGAAATATTGTTTTAGACCGTCAACAACTGCTTCTTCAACAATTTGTCTATGTAACTTATCTCTAACCATAACTTCATCTGTTGGATTGCTAATATAACCTAATTCTAACAATACTGCAGGAATATTCGTTTGTCTTAATACTTGATAGTTTTGTTGCCTTGCTTCTTTATTTGTAAGGAGGGATTTCTTTTGGATGCTACTACTAAGTGTTTGGGCTAGTGATTCTTGGTTATCTTGTAACCAATATACAGTTACACCGTTAGCGTTTGGGGAATCTAGCGAGTCATTATGTATGCTTATAAAAGCGTCTCCTTTGATATTCCTATCATCCAAAGACACATATGTATCATCAGAACGTGTCATTTTTACATGAGCACCTTCTTTTTCAAGTAATGCTTTTAACTCTTTTGCAGTTTTTAATGTATATACTTTTTCTAAACTTTTTGAGGAAGTATTACTTGAAGCTCCCTGATCACGTCCACCGTGACCAGGGTCAAGTACAATCGTTTTCCCTTTTAATGGATTAGATTTTTTAGAATTATCGGCATGGATATTTAAGTTAGTATGCCAACCAGCAACCCAACCTTTTTTGTCTCCAGCTTTATTCTTCACTTCTATCCATTTCCCAGATTTACCTATCTTTTCAAAAGTATCGCCTTTTTCAATTTTATAGATAACAGGATAAGCAGCATTTGGTCCTGTTCTCAACTCTGCGCTTTCAGTAATAGATATTGTGCCATTATCTTCATCATTATAATTTAAGAACATAAATAATAATATTAGAAACAACACAAAACAAATGACAACAATAAATGTAAGGCGATTATTTTGCCAACTTTTAGTTAACCATTTACTCAAGTTGTTCATATTACTTTGCCATCCTGACTCTCATAAATGATTGTAACAGGACCATCATTATGAATTTCTACATTCATATGTGTTCCAAATTCACCTGTTTTCACATTTAATCCATATGATCTTAATGCCTCATTGAACGATTCATATAATTCATTTGCTTCATCAGGTGATTTAGAATTTGAAAAGCCAGGACGATTACCTTTTTTCACATCAGCATATAAAGTGAATTGTGAAATAGATAATATTTCTCCTTCAATTTGTTGAATATTAAAATTCAGTTTGTCATTTTCATCTTCAAATAATCTAGCATTCGCAATCTTCTTGGCAACTGCTTGCACATCAGCTTCTGTTGATGATTTACCAACACTTACTAATAAGCAATAACCCTTTTTAATAGAATTGTGAATGTTGTCATTTGATACAGAAGCTTCTGAAACTCTTTGTACAACTACTCTCATTTTTCTTTGCACCTCTTAAGTTCTAGTTCCATACTCTTGTAACAGTATATACATCACCTAACTGTTTAATCTTTTCAACTACACGGTAAACATCATTTACATTTTTAACCATGACACTAATATTAATAACTGCATTTTTATCAATATCGGAACGGCCAGAAACCTTTATTAAACTACCTGCAGTTGAATTGACTGCTTGTAACACTTCATTTAATAGACCATTACGATCATATGCAGTAACTTCAAGATCAACTTGATAACGTTGGGTCGAATCTTTTGATTTAACCCATTCAACCGAAATTAATCTTTCTGTTTCATTTTTTATATTAGGACAATCTGTTCTATGCACTTTAATACCGTGACCTTTGGTGATATAACCTACAATATCATCACCTGGTATAGGATTACAACATTTTGATAGTTTAATTAGAACATTTTCTAGTCCTTCAACATAAACACCACTATCAGTGATAATATCTTCTTTTATTGGTACAGATTTAGTTACCTCTTGTGCTTCGTTTAGTGCTTTTTGTTTATCTAATATTCTTTGACGTTCAGTCAATTTATTAACAATTTGAACTGCAGTTACACCACCAAAACCAACTGCAGCATACAAGTCATCTTCATTTGCAAAATGATATTTTTCATTTACTACTTCTATATTTTTTTCAGTAAGAATATCATCAACTCTAAATCCTTGTTCTTTAATTTCCGCTTCAACCATGAATTTGCCCTTTTCAATATTTGAAGAACGGTCTTGCTTTTTAAAGAAACTTTTAATTTTACTCTTAGCGCTTGATGATTTAACAATTTTTAGCCAGTCTCTACTTGGTCCATAAGAATGTTTACTGGTTCTAATTTCAATGATATCACCAGTTTGAAGAATATAATCAATTGGTACGATTTTTCCATTTACTTTAGCACCAATCATTTTATTTCCTACTTCACTATGAATCGCATATGCAAAATCAATTGGTACCGCACCATATGGCAATTCTATAACATCACTTGCAGGTGTAAATGCATAGACTTTATCACTTTGTAAATCGTATTTTAAAGATTCCATAAATTCTTGTGCGTCAGATGACGTATGGTCTGTTTCAGCTAAGTCTTTTAACCAATTTAATTTATTTTGAAAATCCTGTGTTTTCTCATTTACAGTTTTACCTTCTTTGTATGCCCAATGTGCTGCTACACCATGTTCAGCAATTTCATGCATTTCGTAAGTACGAATTTGTATTTCTAGCGGATCGCCATTAGGACCAACTACAGTTGTATGTAATGATTGGTACATATTTTGTTTAGGCATTGCTATATAATCTTTAAAACGTCCTGGCATAGGTTTCCATAACGTATGTACAAGACCTAAAATTGCATAACAATCATTAATAGTATTAACAATGATTCGTACAGCAAGTAAATCAAATATTTGATCGAATTGCTTTTTCTGTTTCATCATTTTTCTATAAATACTATATATATGCTTTGGTCGACCGTTGATTTCACCAACAATACTCATTTTATCCATTTCACCTTGAATTTGACCAATAGCATTTTCAATATATGCTTCACGTTCACTACGTTTTTTCTTCATTAAATTAACGATGCGGAAATATTGCACGCTATCAATGTATCTTAAGGCAGTATCTTCTAATTCCCATTTAATTGTATTAATACCTAGTCTATGAGCTAATGGGGCATAAATTTCTAGGGTTTCTTTAGAAATTCTAATTTGTTTTTCTCTAGGCATTGCTTTAAGCGTTCTCATATTATGTAATCTATCTGCTAATTTAACTAGAATAACACGCACATCTTTGGCAATGGCTATAAACAATTTACGGTGATTTTCTGCTTGTTGTTCTTCCTTAGAACGATATTTTACTTTTTTTAATTTTGTAACACCGTCTACAATTCTTGCAACTTCTTCATTAAACATATTTTTGACGTCATCAAATGTATACGGCGTATCTTCAATGACATCATGTAAGAAACCTGCAACTATCGTGGGTCCGTCTAATCTCATTTCAGTAAGAATTCCCGCTACTTGTATAGGATGCATGATATATGGCAGGCCATTTTTTCTGAATTGCCCTTGATGTGCTTCATAAGCAATATGATAACTTTTTAAAACATATTGATATTCACTTTCACTTAAATAGGACTTTGCCTTGTAAAGCACTTCGTCAGCACTATAAGGATACTCGTTATTCAATATAGACACCCCACTTATTGATTATATTTCTATCTCTGAACTTTATTATCGATTGTTATGTATTATGCCCTAAAATTAAAAATGATGATAAGAATTTATGCAAATTAAATTTAACTAACTCATTTAGTGAAGGCTTATCTAAAAAACATTTAAATGACTTTATATAATAAATAATCATTAAATGTAACTAATGGCTCAAATTTAAAAAGAAAACAAAATAGCCATGTGACTCAACAATTTTGAATTGCTTTTATTTTATCAAAATTTATAGGTACTGATAAGCTATCTATCATGAATTAAAATATAATATTAGCTATATGATACTACAATTTTTTGAATAAATAAATGAATCTCAATTATATTGTAAAGCAATCCTACATTAATTTTATCTTCACTTTTTATATAAACACATTTGACTGATCTATTAATTCCATAAATGCAAAAAACTAGTTCTCATATATCATATTATTAACGATAATATGTTAATAAGTGTGAGAACTAGCTTATATTCTTTAGTTTACAAGTTTTAAATTAATACTATTCATCGTAAGAAATTAAACTCATTACATCATAATCTTTAATTTTTTCAATACCGTTTAAATATTTTAATTCTATAATGAATGCAATGCCAACTACGATGCCGCCTAATTTTTCAACAAGTTTAATAGCAGCTTCGATAGTACCACCAGTGGCTAATAAATCGTCAGTGATTAATACTCTTTGTCCTGGTCTAATAGCATCTTTATGCATTGTTAAGACATTTGTTCCATATTCTAAGTTATACTCATATTTGATAACTTCGCGAGGTAACTTTCCTTCTTTACGAACTGGTGCAAATCCAATACCCATAGAATATGCTACAGGACAACCAATAATAAATCCGCGAGCCTCTGGTCCAACTACTACGTCCACGTCTTTTTCTCTTGCATACTCTACAATTTGGTCTGTGGCATAACCATAAGCTTTACCATTATCCATAATTGTTGTAATATCTTTAAAACTAACTCCCGGTTTCGGCCAATCTGGAACTTCAGATACATATTGTTTTAAATCCATTTTAAAATTTCCTCCTAATAATTATCTCCCAAATGTGATTTTATCCATTGATTTAAATGCGTAAAATCATCGTATAATAATAATTTTTCAACTTCTATTCTAGACAACCTACTTTGATACATCTGACTTGATTCTATGTCCTGTTTACTAGGTTGAGTCGCAATCGTTATTATACCATCATCTTCGTTAATAAATCCTAATTCTAAAAATACTTTTAACATAAATTTTAGTATATTTGCTTTAATATTGAGAAATTCGCATAACATCATACCTTCATTTGCTAAATTCATTTCTTTTTTATTAATTAAAGCTTTATAACATTTTTTAAATAATTCTTTGCTAGGCATACCTTCAAAATAAATTGAAGCTTTATGTTGGAATACGATATAAACTTGAGAGATTTGCGTTTGTTGTAAAGTAAGTTTTAGCTCATCAAGCGTCATGGGTAAATCTCTTAATACCATTTTCTCAAAATGATCAGGTACAGTTTCACCATAATAAAATTCATTTTCATTTAATTTTTGTGCTTTAGATTGAATCATAAAAGCAGTAGTTTCATCATTATTTAAGAAATCTGTATTTTTACTTTTACTTCGGTAGTCCAATATTTGCAATGTATCCATAGCAATATCTTGAACCATAAATTGAGGTGTTTGATTACCGTTCCACTCATTAATTTGAAGATTACCAATTAAATTTACAGGTTGATCAATTTCTAATTGAGATGCATATGCACCATTTTGCCAAAACAATGAAACTAAATTTGATTCACCTAATGTCATTTTTAAATGATTCTGTTCTTTTCCTATTGCTTTAAGAGATTTAATAGCAATATCTCTTATTTCAAATAACGGAGAAGTGAAATCCGTACCAAAAGGTCTTAATTTTTGAATATCTCTAATATTTTTAATTGTAATATCAGATTCATCTAGTAATACATCAACATTCTTACTTGGCTCTAGCGATGTTGTTTCACTTAAACGCGCCATCCAATCATTTAAGCCAGTGCGTAACTCATCTATATTATCAATGTCCATCGTCATTCCTGCAGCCATATGATGGCCACCAAACTTGCTAATTAAATCTTGGTGCGCACTTAATATTTCGAACATTGATACTTGTTCAATTGATCTTGCTGACCCTTTAGCATGATTCTGTTCATAATCAATATTTAATATTAACGTTGGCAAACTATATGTTTCTACAATTTTAGAAGCAACGATACCTAATACACCTTCGTGCCAATCTTCTTTAGCTAACAATAGAAATTGGTGACCTTGCTTAACATAGTCTTCTGCCATTGCAAGTGCTTCTTCTGTTATAGAAGCGACAATATCTTTACGTTCTTGATTAAAATGCTCTACTTGTTCTGCCAAGAATTCCGCTTCTTCTGGACTATCTGACATCAATAGCTCAGCAGCTAAAGATGCATCTTCCAATCTTCCTACTGCGTTTAATCTTGGACCAATAATAAATCCTATTGTTTCTTCTGAAATTTCATCATTGAAACTTGCTTGATTCAATAACGCTTTTATTGCTATAGGACAACTTTCATTCATTACTCGCAACCCATTTTGAACAATCGAACGATTCTCATCTGTTAAAGATACTAAATCCGCAATTGTTCCAATCGCAGCGTACGCTTTAAAATAATTTGGTACATTATCTAACAATGTTTGTGCTAGTTTGTATGCTACTCCTGCACCACATAAATATTTAAATGGATAATCAAATTCTGGATGCATTGGGTGTACGATAGCATATGCTTCAGGTAAGGTACGACCTATTTCATGATGATCGGTCACAATCACATCTACACCTAAATCTTGTACCATTTTAATTTCATTATGACCTTGTATACCATTATCCACTGTAATAATTAGTGATACGCCTTCATCATAGGCATTTTGGAAGGCCATTTCATTAGGTCCATATCCTTCTGTAAAACGGTTTGGAATATACCATCCTACTTGAGCTCCTAACTTTTGAAGTGTATGTACTAATATTGTTGTAGAAGTAACGCCATCAGCATCATAATCTCCATACACAAGAATGCGTTCATTTTTATCGATGGCTTGATTAATTCGTTCAACTGTTTTGTCGATATCACTTAAAAGAGAGGTTTCATGATCTATTTCCACACCATTTAGTGTTTGTTGAATGCCTTCTTCGTCAACAATATGTTTACTTTCTAAAATTTTCTTAATAATAGGTGATAGTTTTAATCGTTTAACAATATCATCAGTTATATATTCAGTTGGGTTATTTAAATTCCAATTATATTTAGATTTAATCATAAGTAACCTTCCTCATTTCCAAATGTCATTATATCTAAAATTGAAGAAAATAAAAAGGTTGAGCCTTTGTTGGGAAAATCTATTGCAGATTATATCCAACATTTATGCTCAACCTTTAGTTAATTATACTACTATTTTTTCATCATTTGATTTTTTCTCTTTATAAACAACTAGTTTATGATTAGATGATTTTTTCAATTGACGTTTTTTCATAATTCCCCATAGAGGAACAGCAATGAATACAGATGAGAATACACCTGAAATTAATCCAATTAATAATGCTAATGAGAAATTAAATATTGTTGGTGCTCCTAATAAAAGGATTGCCACAACAACAACGACTACTGTTAATACGGTATTAATTGAACGTGTCATTGTTTGTCTAATTGATCTATTAACAATATCATCGATTTGTTCTGATGTAGTGATGACCTTAATTTTATGAAGGTTTTCACGTACACGGTCAAACGTAACAATTGTATCGTTAATTGAATAACCAACTATCGTTAAAATTGCTGCGATAAACGTTAAGTCAACTTCTAAACGTAATAAACTAAATACAGCAACTATGATAAATACGTCATGTAATAATGCTAAAACAGAAGATAATCCCATTCTCCATTCAAATCGCAGTGACACATAGATAATAATACCTAATGCAGCATAAACTAATGCAAGCATTGCATTTTTGGCTAATTCTTGTCCAATAAGTGGTGAAACTGTATTAATTTGTGGAGTATCACCAAATTCGGATTTCATTTTGTCACTTAATTGATTATCTTTGGCTTGAGATAAATCTTGTTTGAACTGAATTGTCGCATTTTTACTACCAGATCCATTAATTTGAATTTGATCTGCTTCTAGTCCGACATCTTTCACTACTTTTTCAACTTTGGATTGCGTTAATGGTTCTTTTGATTGTAAATCAACACGTGTACCTGCAGAGAAATCAATTCCTAAGTTCAATTTGAAAATGTACAGAATAACCAAACCTACAACAACGATTAAAATACTTAAACTAATGAGTGGTTTAGCTAATTTAACAAAATTCCATTTTTCAAATGAAGTTTTTAAATCATGCACATCTTTACCTTCACTAATATCATGTCTATCTTGTTTCTTAACACCGAATAACCAGAATTTTTTCTTAAATAGATTTGAATAAACAAGTAATGATAATAGTAATCTAGATAAGAATACTGCAGTTACGAAGATCATCAATATACCAAGTAACAGCATTGTCGCGAAACCTTTAACTGAGCTTTCACCGAAGAAGAATAATACTGCTGCGGCAATTACAGTTGTTAAGTTTGAATCGAAGATAGTTAAGAATGAACTTTTATTTGCTTTGGAATATGCTTGTTTAAGCGTCCTACCTATTCTCAACTCATCTTTAATCCGCTCGTACATGATGATATTAGCATCTACTGCCATTCCGACACCTAATACTAACGCTGCTAGACCAGGTAATGTAAGGACACCTGATATAAAGTTAAATGCTACTAGAGTTAGATAAATATATGTTGTTAATGCAATAATTGCCACTAAACCTGGTAATCTATAGAAACCTAACATAAATAGGTAAATTAGTGCTACCCCAACTACTGAAGCAAAGATTGTTTTATCTAAAGCGTCTTGACCAAATTCCGCACCTACTGAGTTAGAATAAATTTCTTTAAGATCAACTGGTAAAGAACCGGCATTTAATAGCTCTGAAATTTGCTTAGCTTTTTTAACGCCTTCTTGACCATGGAATCCACCAGAAATTTCTACACTGTCGGAATTAATTGGTTGATCAACATTTGCAGCTGATACGAATTTAGGATCTTTTTTGTTAGCTTCTTTTTTATAGCTATCGCCTTTTTTGAAGTCTAACCAAACAACCATCACATTATTTTGCTTTTTAGATATTTCTTCAGTTACTTTCTTAAATTTGTTTTTATCTTTGACTTTAAAAGTAACTGTTGGGTCATTTGTATTTTGTTTAAATTCTTGCTTAGCAGACCCTTGTTTAATATCTGCACCGCTTAATTTAACTTTATCATCTGCATCACGAATCGTTAAATTAGCTTGAGATGATAAAATCTTTCTTGCTTCTTTCTGATCTTTAACCCCTGCAAGTTGTACTCTTATCCTATTAGGATCTTCAACTTGGATTTTAGGTTCAGAAACACCTAATACGTTAACACGGTTTTCTAGGGTTTGCGCTGTTGATTGCAACGCATTTTTATCAATTTTATCACCCTTATGTAATGGATCAACTTGATAAAGTACCTCGAAGCCACCTTGTAAATCAAGGCCTAAGTTAACATTCTTAATTACATTCTTGTATGTAAGACCCATACCTGCGAACAGAAGGACTACCAGTAGTAAGAATGCAATCAGTCTACTACTTTTCTTCACATGAACACCTCATTATGTACTTTTGATACTAGAATACTCGAAAAATCCTAATATTTGCAAGTCGGAATCAAAAGATTAACTTTTTACGACCTATTCATATTAACATACTACACTTTAGAGCGAAATTATTGGATACTTTCTTATTAGGAATTGATTTGTAAACTTAAAGAAAGTAAGCTATTTAGTTCACTATAAAATTCGCTTAATGAATTAAAATATATATAATTTTGGATAAAAATAAAAATACTGATACTACCTAAATTGATAGCACCAGTATTTATAATTAATAACAATTAAACTAACATTTTTTATTTTACTTTATGAAGGATCAACTTGTTTAATAGCTGGTTTTTCAAAAGTCATTTCAGTACCGTGTCCATTTACTGTTACGACTACTGTTGTTTCGTCAACTGCTTTAACTGTACCTTTAATTCCACCGATTGTAGTAATTCTTTGGCCAGCTTCAACACGACTGATCATTTCACGATGCTCTTTAGCACGTTTTTGTTGTGGTCTAATTAAGAAGAAATACATTAGAGCCAATAATAAGATCGGTAATATCAATGATGTAAATTGCATGTTACATTCTCCTCTTTAAAAGTTTTTAGGGTTATCTACATTTAATCCATACTGTTCGAAGAATTCTGCTTTAAAATCTAAAAGTCTATCTTCTCGAATGGCTTGTCTAATATCTTCCATTAATTTTAGCAGAAAATGTAAATTATGAATAGTAGTAAGACGTATACCAAAAGTTTCTTCTGCTTTGATTAAGTGTCTTATATATGCTCTAGAATAATTTTTACATGTATAACAATCACAATTTTCATCTAATGGTCTTAAATCATCTGCAAATTTAGCATTCTTAATAACTAAACGTCCATTTGAAGTCATACATGTACCATTTCTAGCTATACGAGTTGGTAGTACGCAGTCAAACATATCCATTCCACGAATACTACATTCAATCAATGCGTCTGGTGATCCCACACCCATTAAATATCTAGGTTTATCTTTAGGCATGAATTGTTCTGTATGTTCAACCATCTCGTACATAACTGGCTTAGGTTCTCCTACTGAAAGGCCACCAATTGCATATCCAGGAAAATCTAATTCGACAAGCTCTTTAGCGCTTTGTTCACGTAAATCCTTATATTCACCACCTTGGA
Source organism: Staphylococcus sp. HMSC13A10 (assembly GCF_001808005.1). Taxonomy (NCBI): domain Bacteria; kingdom Bacillati; phylum Bacillota; class Bacilli; order Caryophanales; family Staphylococcaceae; genus Staphylococcus; species Staphylococcus sp. HMSC13A10. The sequence goes on from NZ_KV791884.1 coordinate 221,485, forward strand.
TAATTCCAAAAAGTGATTGTTCTTCAGGACGAGCATGTGCTTTTAAACATCTTTCTGCCCAACGTGTAGTTCTTTCAATAGAATTTTTTACATATTCATATTCAGAAGGCATAGGTGGACATTCATCAAACGCCATCATGATGTCTGAACCTAAATCATTTTGAATTTGCATTGATTTTTCAGGACTTAAAAATAATTTAGAACCATTTGTATGATGTCTAAATTCAACGCCTTCTTCTGAAATTTTACGTAAATTACTTAAACTAAAAACTTGGAATCCTCCAGAATCAGTTAAAATAGGACCATTCCAATTCATGAATTTATGGAGTCCCCCAGCGTGTTTGATGATATCATTTCCAGGTTGCAACCACAAATGATAGGTATTTCCTAAAATAATCTGAGCCTCTATTTGACGCAATTCTTCTGGACTCATAGTTTTAACGGTAGCTTTAGTACCAACTGGCATAAACATAGGTGTTTCAAATGAGCCATGTGGCGTATGTACAATACCTAATCTTGCACCTGATTGTTTACAAGTTTTAATATGTTCATATGTTACTGCAGGCATAAAATATATCCTCACATTCTTTTATATAATTAACATTGCATCTCCAAAACTAAAGAATCTATATTCCATTTCTACTGCTTTTTTGTATGCATTCAAAATGTACTGTCTACTACTAAACGCTGATACTAACATGACTAGCGTTGATTTTGGTAAATGGAAGTTAGTGATCAGACCATCTATAGCTTTGTATTCAAATCCAGGATAGATAAAGATATCTGTCCAACCACTTTTTTCTACAAATTCAGAGTGATCTCTACGTATTGTTTCTAGTGTTCTGGTTGAAGTCGTTCCAACAGAAATGATTCGATGACCTTTTGCTTTTGTCTCATTTAATAAATCTGCAGTTTGCTGTGTCATTTGATAATATTCACTATGCATTTCGTGATCATCGATATTATCTACACTAACTGGTCTAAATGTTCCAAGTCCAACATGCAAAGTGATAAATGCTATATTCACACCTTTTTCTTTGATAGCTTCTAATAAACTATCAGTAAAGTGTAACCCGGCAGTTGGCGCTGCAGCAGAACCGCTTTCTTTAGCATAAACAGTTTGATATCTGTTTGGATCATCTAAGCGTTCCTTAATATAAGGTGGTAAAGGCATCTCACCAAGTTCATCCAATCGTTCTTGTAAAATGCCATCATAATGCAAGCGCATAATTCTGCCACCTTGTTCTAACTCTTCAATACACTCAGCTATAATTTTGCCTTCTCCAAAGTTAAGTTTATTTCCAACTTTAATACGCTTAGCTGGTTTTAATAGAACTTCCCAATCATTATCTTCAATTTGCGTTAACATAAGCATTTCAACTTTGGCACCAGTTTCTTCTTTCAAACCAAAAAGTCTGGCTGGCATTACTCTAGTATCGTTTAATACTAACGTATCTCCTGGTTCAAAATAATTGATTACATCTCTGAAGTGAAGATGTTCCATGTCACCGGTATTTCTATCTAAAACTAATAATCTACTTTGGTCTCTATTTTTTAAAGGTGTTTGCGCAATTAGAGATTCAGGTAAATCATAGTCGAAATCTTCAATATTCAACTTACTCCCTCATTTCATTATTATGACTAAAATGTTCATGCGCTAAAGGTGTTGCTTTTCTACCGCGTGGTGTACGTTCTAAAAATCCTTTTTGAATTAAGAAAGGTTCATATACATCTTCTATAGTAATACGTTCTTCTCCAATAGAGACAGCAATCGTATCTAAGCCCACTGGTCCACCTTTATATTGATTTAAAATACAGTTCATCATCTTATGATCAATATAATCTAAGCCATAATCATCTACTTGTAATAATTTTAATGCGCGTTTTGTAGTTTCAATATATATTTGATCATCTTCATTAACTTGTTGGAAATCTCTTACTCTTTTTAATAAACGGTTTGCTACACGAGGTGTACCTCTAGAACGCTTAGCTAATTCAATGGCACTTTCATTATCAATGTCTGTTCCTAGTACCTCAGCTGTTCTTATAATGATTTCCTTCAAATCTGCTTCATTATAGTATTCTAATCTTAAATGTACTCCAAATCGATCTCTTAGCGGACCTGTTAAACTACCTGCTCTTGTAGTCGCACCTACGAGTGTAAACGGCGGTAAATCGATACGTATACTACGTGCTTCATCACCTTTTCCTATAATAATATCTAGGAAAAAATCTTCCATGGCCGGATACAATACTTCTTCAACTACACTACTTAAACGATGTATTTCGTCTATAAAAAGTACATCTCCTGGTTGTAAACCAGAAAGAATAGCAGCCAGATCCCCTGGACGTTCTAAAGAAGGTCCAGAAACCGTTCTAATATTAACTTCCATTTCATTAGCAATAATATTAGATAACGTAGTTTTACCTAATCCTGGGGGACCATATAATAGAACATGATCTAAAGGTTCTTCTCTTAATTTAGCTGCTTTTATAAATACCTCTAAATTACTTTTGATAGAAGATTGACCAATATATTGTTTTAATTTCGTAGGTCGTAAAGATAATTCGAAGTCAGATTCTTCACTATGTACAGATTGATCGACCATTCTTTCATCCATATCATTTCCCCCTTTCATTTGTTAAATTAGGTAATTAAGAAACCAACGTTTGTAGACCGATTTTAACTGCTTCATCAACAGAATTGATATTAGATTGTTTTAAAACCTTTTCTACTTTAGATAATTCACGTTTTGAGTAACCTAATGCTTCTAAAGCCAACATTGCTTCCTTAATCATAGGTTCATTATCTGTAGAGTTAGAAGTAATGTTCAATAATGTTTCACTATTTTCTTCAGTGATTTGAACTTTACCTTTTAAATCTAACACGATTTGTCGAGCAGTTTTTTTACCAATGCCTGGAAACTTAGTTAAATACGTATCATTTTCGTTTTCAATTGCTTGTTTTACTTCATTAGGCGTACTAGTAGCAAGTATAGCTAATGCTGACTTAGGACCAATACCAGTCACCTTAATTAAACTTAAGAACATATCTTTCTCTTCTTCATTAATGAAACCATAAAGTAATTGAGCGTCTTCTCTAACAATTAATGACGTATATATTTGAACTTCATTATCTAAATATTTTTGAAAACGGTATGAATTAGGTGTCTGAATCTCATAACCTACTCCGTTTACATCAACAACAACATGTGTTGGGAACAACTGTGTTAACTGCCCTTTAATATACGCGTACATTTTATCACTTCCTTATTTACATACTCATGCTTATCAATTCAACTTTGGAAACATGTTCGATTTCTCTTAATGCTTTTATTACATCATCAATCATAAGTTCAGATGAAGACGCATTTAATGATAGAGTAATCGTCGCTTTATCTTCCATAGGTACACTTTGGTGAATTGTAAGTACTGATAATTCTAATTGAGAAATTGTATTTAATACTTGAGCCAACATTCCAACAATATCATTAACATATAAAATTAATGTAAATTCTCGATGATCTAATAATTTTTCATCAACTGGAAATATAGTTTCTCTATACTTATAGAAAGCACTTCTTGATAAACCGTATTGTTTTACAGCATCATAGATGGACAACTCAGAATTATTTTTCAAAGCATCTTTAATTTTCAGCGTTTTAATTACTGATTCTGGTAAAACGTCTTCGCGAATAAGATAAAATTTCTTATATTCTTTATTGTCCATCTTTCGCACTCCTATTCTATAAATTCAAATTCTCCACCAAGAATTCTTACAATATCTCCATTACTACAACCTCTTGCTCTAAGTGCATCATCAATACCCATAGAACGCATTTGTCTAGCAAATCTACGTACGGCTGGATCACTATTAAAGTCTGTCATCTTGAATGTTCTTTCAATAGCATTGCCACTAACAACATAAGCACCATCATCATCTCTAGTAATAGTGAATGTATCTTGAGAAGGAGTATGTTTATATACAACTCTGTTAACACCGACATTGTCATCTTCTTCAACTGAGAAATCAATATCTTTCACTTTATCTAATTGATCAGCAATTGTATAAAGTAATTGATCGATGTTATTTCTAGAAACAGCTGAAAGTGGGATAATCGTGTGTTCAGTACCTACTTCTTCTTTAAATAACTCTAAATTATCTTCAGCATCTGGCATATCCATTTTATTAGCAACAATAATTTGTGGTCTATCTTCTAAACGTTGTTTATATGCAACTAATTCTTTGTTTATCACATGATAGTCCTCAACAGGATCTCTGCCTTCCGAACCACTCATATCAATCATATGAACGATAACTTTAGTTCGTTCAACATGACGTAAAAATTGATGACCTAATCCAACTCCGTCTGACGCACCTTCTATTAAACCAGGTAAATCTGCCATAACGAAACTTCTGTTATCTGGTGTTGATACAACACCTAAATTAGGTTTAATTGTTGTAAAATGATACGCGCCAATTTTAGGTTTAGCTTTAGATACAATTGATAGCAATGTTGATTTTCCTACACTAGGGAAACCGACTAGACCAACGTCTGCTAGTAACTTCAGTTCTAAAGTTACATCAATTTCTTCACCAGGTTCACCTTTTTCACTGAAGTCTGGTGCTGGGTTTCTAGGTGTAGCAAATCGCGAATTCCCACGACCACCACGACCACCTTTAGCTACAATTGCTCTTTGACCATCTTCTACAAGGTCTGCAAGTACTTCTTCAGTTTCTATGCTTTTAACAATAGTGCCAGGTGGTACTTTTAAAACCAAATCTTCAGCATTTCTACCGTGCATATTACTGCTTTGACCATTCTCACCTTTTTTTGCTTTAAAGTGTGTTTGATATCTAAAGTCTAATAAAGTTCTTAAACCTTCATCTACTTCAAATATTACTGAAGCACCTTTGCCGCCGTCTCCACCTGCTGGTCCACCCAATGGTACGTATTTTTCTCTTCTATATGCAGTAATACCATTACCGCCATCTCCTGCTTTAAGAGATATTTTGACCTGATCGACAAACATATATCTCACCTCTTTTACTTAAATTAGTTTTCATTATCTTTTTAATTATATCATTAAGTGTATTTGTAGAAAAATTTTAGTTCTACCAAAAATTGACTTTTTAAACAAAATAAAACACCAGAAGTCTTCACTTCTGGTGTTATCTAGACAAAATTATTCAGCTACTGTATATACAGAAACTTGTTTTTTGTCGCGACCTTTGCGTTCAAATTTAACAACGCCGTCGATTTTAGCGAATAATGTATCATCGCCACCACGACCTACATTTTCACCAGGGTAAATTTTAGTACCACGTTGGCGATAAAGAATTGAACCACCTGTAACGTATTGACCGTCAGCACGTTTAGCACCTAAACGTTTTGATTCAGAGTCACGTCCGTTTTTTGTAGAACTTACCCCTTTTTTAGATGCGAAGAACTGTAAGTTTAATTTTAACATCGGGATACACCTCACTTATAATTTAATCTGATATTTTCATTATATTCTTCTTCAATTGTTTGTAAAGATACAAGCATTGCTTTAAGAATTAATTGTGCTTCATCGTTATCTGTATCAACACTTCTTATATGAAAATGACCACCATCATCGTCATAATCGATATCTGGCTTTTCAGTAGTCAATCCCATAATAGCATTAACACTACCAAATAATACTGCTGAAGCTCCAGCACAGACGATGTCATGACCATATTCACCATGATCAGCATGGCCATCCATAACGACATCTGTTACTTTGCCTTCATCATTAACTGTAATATCAACAGTAATCATAATTACGCGTTAATTTTATCGATAGTTAATTTAGTATATGGTTGACGATGGCCTTTTTTACGTTTAGAGTCTTTACGACGTTTGTAAGTGAATACAGTGATTTTTTTACCGCGACCGTTTTTATTAACAGTAGCTGTAACAGTAGCACCTTCAACAGTTGGCGCACCAACTTTAACTGAATCTCCACCTACAAATAATACTTTATCAAATGTGAAAGAATCACCTTCGTTTACGTCTAATTTTTCAACGTAAATTTCTTGTCCTTCTTCTACTTTGATTTGTTTTCCACCTGTTTCAATAATAGCAAACATACTTTGCACCTCCTATATTATAAGTCACGCCATATATAGGTGACATTGTCATTAAGTAAAGCGTTCGCACTCTTCGTTGTTTCATTCGTGATTCGAATCATTTATCTAAATAAACTCATCTCTCACTTATTTCAACGCCTCGATTGTCAATCGCTTTCTTTCTAATGACTTTTAACTTGAGTAAAGCGTTCACTTCACTTCAAATCAATTTGTACTTAAACCTATATTTGAGCGGTTGTATGTAGCTTGAAACTACTCAACTACTGCATCTTACCATTAGTTATATTCTACTGTCAATCTTGTTTTGAATTTTTCTCATAAACTTTAACATAATAGGATACAAAATAATTAACAATATTAAATTAAGAATGAATGTTGGTAGTAATCTTAATAATAAGAACTCCAATAGGTTAAATTGGATAAACCCTATTACACCATAAATAATGGCAACATAAATTTCTAAAAATATAGTACTTAATAGAATTACAATGAACAACATCACTGTGTCTCTGTAAAATATTTTAAAGAGTCTATCCATAATTACTACTGCTAAAATGTAACCAAACATATACAATCCGTAAATGCTTCCTAAATACAAGTCAGTAATAAGGCCGAAGAATATCGCAAGTATAACAGCTACACCAAAACCTCGGTATATCGTTAAAATTAATAAATACATTAAAGTTAAGTGTGGCACAAATATCACGTCAATTTTACCGAAATGTATTGGGATTACTATTCCTATCACTGTATCTATATAGAATAAAATAATCCCAATTAAGAAATAATAAATTCCCCGCATTAGTTATCCCCGCTTTCGTCATCGGGAATTGTTGAAGCATCACGTTTTGCAACATATACATGATTTAAATCAGATAAATCTGCACCTGTTTTCACTCTTACTTCTTTTGCTAAACCATATTGGTCATTTTCAACACTTGTAACTTCTCCTATGTATAAACTGCTTGGAAGTTGATCGGCTAAACCACTAGTGACTACTTTATCTCCCTTAGAGATACTATCTTTATTATTGATATCACTAATAACTAGCTCTTCGTTTTTTGCATCATAGTGATCGATTAATCCAAATACATTTTTAGATTTATGTTGAATATTCACAGATAGTTTACCAGCACGTGTATTTGTTGATATTAAATCTACTTGTGAAGAAAATTGGTTAACTTTAGTTGTTCTACCAACAAGTCCTTCTGAAGTCATAACTGCCATGTTATTTTTAATTCCAGCTTTTGATCCTTTATCAATTACAATCGTATTCATCCATTGATCCGGATTTCTAGAAATAACTGTTGTAGATATCGGATCATATTTAGATATATCTTTCATATCTAGTTCTTTTTTAAACTTCTTATTTTCAGCCTCTAATTGTTGATTTTTGGCTTCTAATTGTTTAATTTTATTCTTCGTTTCCTTTGATTCACCCTGATTAAAAAAATTACCAATAGCTCCAGTAACAAAATTCACAGGATAACTTATCAGTCGTTGCCCGAAAGATACAGAATCCCCTACATATTGCTCGGGAGGTGATTGAGATTGAGAGCGAATAGACAAACCAATTAATGCAATAAAAACAATTATTGCACATAAAACAACAATGAGTTTGTTATTTTTGAAAAATTTAAGCACCCATAACACCTCTTATAATACTTTAAAAATTTATTCTTCTTTACTATTCTATATTACTGCTGAAATGAAATAAAGCACTAACTCTCATTAAAAAGTAATTTTATTAATGCGTAAGATTAAAAAAATAAAATAAATCTCTCAAGATGCGTTTTGCTCTAGCTTTAGTCTTTTTAATGTTTGTTAACATTGATTAGTTTGTATATAAAACGGTATGTAACTCATTTTTCTTCTATACATAATATTTCAAGCCAATTATTAGTTAAAAATAATAAAAAAGCTACTAACTTAATTAAAGCCAGCAGCTTAAAAGCAAATTATTTCTAATTAATTACTCATTATTTTTTGTTGTTTTGCTTGTTTTTCTTGTTCTTTACGTTCTTTTTTCTCATCTTCACTATATAATGTTTCTTCTTTTCTCCAACGAGCAAATAGATTTTGAGCTTTAGTTTGTTCGTTGGCACGTTGTTCTTTAGATTTTTCGACCATTGTCCACACCAACCTTTTTATTACTCTATATATAAAGGCTAACTCATTTGGAGCATGATTTCAAACATACACTACAATTAATGTTAATAAGCTTGATTATTTTTCAATTCAATATTTTGACCTAATTCATGTAAATCTTGTTGCATTTCAAATTCATTATTATAAACTCTGATAGAATCAGATCCAAATTTATATATAATAAATTCGTCTCCTCTTTGGCCTGCTAAATATTCATCATTGTAGCCCATTCTACCTATACCTGATACTGACATAAATTCTTTTTTATCTATCATATTAAATACATTCTTTATTTGACTTGTCGGTACGTTTTTAATAATATCATTATCTTCGAGTGAATAACGCTTACCATGTTGTGGTTGTTTAGAATTATTAACAGGGTTATCCATATTTCTTTCTGTTTGATTTGGAGGATTACTTATAGGGTTCCATTCTTGATCTCTTAAAAATGGCGCATACTTTAATGCGATATAAATAATGATTAAAATGGCAATGACTGCTATAATGTTTTTTATTATGCTAAATATGAATCTCATTATATATCCTCCCTTTCCATTTAAACTATTATATATAATCACAACGTAAAAATATATAGGGCTAGGGTTGTATCATAGATATATCTATAGACTGATGTCTTATTTATTAAAATTTATTATGATATAAATATGAGTTTCATGCTGTTAGGAGGTTTCCTTTATGAGTTTATTATCAATCATACTGATTGTATTACTTGTTATCTTACTCTTTAGAGTAGGTGTATCTATATTAAGATTTTTAATATCAGCTGGTATTATCATTTTATGTTTGTATCTTGTTTATCAAGGTATTGTATGGCTTATGGATAATTATGATAATTTAATCGCTTATATTCAATAATATAAAAGCTATGAAAATGAACAGTTTTATTGTGATGTTCAATCTTCATAGCTTATTTTTTTAAGTTATTTTTTAAACGTATTTGATAAAAAATTAAAGAAAATATAACTTAATGCAAGTAATACTCCCCAAATTACACCAACTATAATAGATCCAATAATGACAAGTAAAATGGAGTTGTGTGATTTCGTTACCATTGTTCCGATAGTTGTTGTAATTACTATTCCGACTACAGAATAACCAATTGTGTGTAAAAATAATTTCAAATTCATAGCTTGGTTTTTAGCATTTAATCGCATAATAAATATAATTGGAATCAATACACCAATTATAAGAAATATAGTCATTTAAATGACCTCCTGGCTTATCTTTTCTCTTATTATACTATTCATTAAAAATTAATTCTAGAAACAGTTTATTCTTCTTCAAAATACCCTAACTCTACTAAACTTGTGAACTGGTTATCACCAATAATAATATGGTCTAATAAATGTATTCCTAAAATCACACCACATTCCCTTAATCTAAACGTAGTATTAATATCTTCTTCTGAAGGTGTAACATCTTATCAAGAGTAAATTACAAAAGAATCATTTAAATCAATACTTTCACTTTGAATACATGTATTTGAAGTGGAAGGTACTTATTTCAAAAATAGTAAAACCTGTATCTTAAATTACTTAATAGTAACATAAGATACAGGCTGATTTTTATTCATTGTTATTTATACTAAAGCACCCGATAGCTCTGAAAACAATCACAAATTCAACTTTTCAAAGCCACAGCTTTAAGTTATTTTGTCCAGACAACCCCCATTGCCCAACCCATTTTATGGAATTGGCATCCAGGCAACAACTTTCCATATAAATCGTAATAATTTTGTTCAGATAGGTACTTATCTGAAGCTAAATGCTCAAGCCATGATTTAGATGTGTTGTGATTATAAATTCTAATCGCATTTTTTATTCCAAATTTGAAACAATGCGGTAAAAACTCTTGGATTGCCCCTAATTTATAAACATAGGTAGGCGGTGTCTCGACTTCAGATACATTATCAAGAATAACTATTCTTCCTTCCTCATTCAACAGTTCCTTCATTTGCTGTATTACGCTGGTTATATCATCCAAATGATGAAAGGTTGTTCGGCTTACAATAAAATCAAACTTCTCATTAAAATTAAGTTGTTCTGCATTCATATTCAGATAGACCGTATTTGTTAGTTGACGTTTAGATTTGGCAAGATCGAGCATTTGATTAGAAATATCAATCCCTACCACTTCATCATAATAACTTGCTAATTTCTCCACTAACAAACCCGAGCCACATCCGATATCTAATGCTCTGCCTTTCTTTGGAGACATATTAGACACAAAGAATGAATCATCATTCAAAAGCTCATTCACGAAATCGTATTCTTCTGCAACCTTATCAAACTGTGATTCTATTGTATTCAAAAAGATCCTCATTCCTACTTTATCGACATTCTTTCATTACTTACCACTTTAGATGTTTTTTCGTTGGGGATAAAACTTCCCTTTAGACAATTTTATCCGAAGACAATACAACAGTGCAACTTTATTAAAGTCACTGTCCTTTATCGCAGCCTTTACTTTTTAGTAAAGACAGTGGCTTCTCTTATTAAGTTTCAAAACATATTATTTTGAAGAAAACGTCCATCTGAAGTGTCAAGTGCAAAATTACATATAGAGGTTTATTCTAAAATGAAAAGATGATACAATCATATTCAGTTACATAAGGAGGTTTCAATTATGTGCACCAGTATCGCAGTAGTAGATAATACTTTATCTCATTCATAATAAAAAATGGAAAGGAGATAAAAGTATGGGTATTTTTTCTATATGTGTCATTAATAAGGTTCATTATCAACCAGTAAGGAGAAGGTTATAATGAACCAGTAAGGAGAAGGTTATAATGAACCAGAAAAACCCAAAGGACACACAAAATTTTATTACTTCTAAAAAGCATGTAAAAGAGATATTGTATCGTACGAATATCAATAAACAAGATAATGTAATAGAAATTGGATCAGGAAAAGGTCATTTTACCAAAGAGCTTGTCAAAATAAGCCGATGCGTGGATTCTATAGAAATTGATGAGGGCTTGTGTGAAGTCACCCAAAAAGCGGTGAAGCCTTTTAAGAATATAAACGTTATCCATACGGATATTCTCAAATTTAACTTCCCCAAAAACAAAGAATATAAAATATTTGGTAATGTTCCCTTTAACATCAGTACTGATATTGTCAAAAAAATCGCTTTTGAAAGCCAGTCGAAATATAGTTATCTTATTGTGGAGAATGGTTTTGCAAATAGATTACAAAATACGAAACGAGCTTTAGGTTTGCTATTGATGGTGGAAATGGACATAAAAATCCTCAAAAAAGTGCCACGAGCACATTTCCACCCTAAACCGAATGTAGACTCTGTATTGATTGTTCTTGAACGACATCAACCATTGATTTCAAAGAAGGACTACAAAAAGTATCAATCTTTTGTTTATAAGTGGGTAAACCGTGAATATCGTGTTCTTTTCACTAAAAACCAATTCCGACAGGCCTTGAAGCATGCAAATGTCACTAATATTAATAAACTATCGAAGGAACAATTTCTTTCTATTTTCAATAGTTACAAATTGTTTCACTAGATTAAAGTAATAAAGCGTTCTCTAATTTCACAAGAGGACGCTTTATTCTTCCCAAAAAATGTTCAATATTTATTAATAAATCAGTTGTTTTAAAAGTAAGCACCTGTTATTGCAATAAAATTAGCCTAATTGAGAGAAGTTTCTATAGAATTCTTCATATACTTAACGAGTGCTTTCACCTTTGAATTTAGTCCTTCCCACTTATCATCACACTCTCCCCGATAGCCTTTTCTAGCTATATCCAGTAAAGTTGCATGCTCTTTAGGCAAAAGAGGTATAGCCCATTCTGCAGCGACATCTTTCGAGAATATTTCACCGATAGTCACTGTTTGCCACATTCGAGCTAGGGTTAAAATTACATTACGCTCATCACCTTTGATCCCCTCAATCAGCTCTGGCAAAGAATCCTTAATTGCTCTTCGAATATCTGTCAAAGGCACGGGGACAAGTATATTTGAAGCATCAGGACCAAATAGAGAAATACTATTCTTTCTTGCTTGTGCTAAAACAATAGCCAAATCAGGATCATAGCTTGGTTCCTGATTTTGTCCATTCTCAAACTCAACCCTGAGCCACTCACCGTAGATAAATTCTCTTTTTGGCGGATATTGCCAAGGGACAACTTCACTCCTATTTATAACCGTAACTTCAAGTGGTCTAACAGAATCCGTATTTCCAATCTTTCCTGATATAGTCATTAGTCTTTCTGTTAGTTTTTTTCGAGTTAATTGAGGTAAACTATGATTCACGACGACTAGAACATCTACATCGCTGTTAATGCGTAAACCACCATTTACTGCTGAACCAAATAGATATACTCCAACTATTGAACTTCCAAATAAATCTTTTACGATTTTTAATGTTTGAATCGCTTGATTTGGTATTTTTCCGTTAATCAAATTGCTCATGATTTCACCTCGTAACTGATTATGTTCATATAAAGTTTATATTGGTACTCAATTTACTTACCCTAGATTGGACATATACCTAAATGACTGTTCAATAAAGCTGACCGTTAGCGTTTAAGTACATCCTTTCACAATCTGTCTACAGATTAATAATTATTCTTTATTATACAGATCTCCATATAATTTTTGAATTTGGTTCTGTAATTTTTTATTTTCTTTTTCTAATTCCATTACTCTTCTTTTTAAGGTTTTAATAAGGATTTCCTCCGAACGAGAACTTTTCTTGGGTTTTGAGACTACATTTGATGTTATTTGACGCTCACGAAGGGATTCGATTCTTTGCCTAATATCGTGTTCCTTATAAAGCCATGATTTAGAAACATTAGCTTCCTTTGCTATTGAATTAAAATTAATAGCTTTACCTTCAATCGAAAATTTAGAAATGGCTTTATCTACTTTTTCCCTTGTCTTTTTTGATTTCTGCTTCGCCAAACGTACAATTTCTGTTGTATTTCTAACTTGTTTATCCATTGATAATTACCCCGTCAAACTTCCAATGATTTGTTCTAAACGCTCTTTAACACGGCTATTAGTCTCTACTTGTCTTTGCCATTGTTTATCCTTAGCTATGGCTAATAACTCTTCTGTACGCTCTAACTGTTCTTCGTGCTGTGGTAAGAATTGCTTACTGGTACAGAAGTGAGTGCAATCTAAGCATGCATTCGCATGTGGACAACCACCTGCTACTACTGGCAATCTACAATAACCATTTGGAAGCACTTGTGCGTTTATATTTTTCTTGAACCATTGAAGCTCTACATCATCGACTTCATTATCATCATCTAGATCAAGCACATCTCCATTATTGGTAACCAGTTTTTCCTGAAATTTAGTAAATTCATTTTTTAGAGTTTCATCAAAGATATGAGCGTATCTGCTTGTCATTTCTGGGCTTTCATGCCCCAAAAATTTCTGCACAATATGCTGGGGCACCCCGTTGTTAATCATTCTTGTTCCTACTGTATGGCGAAAGGCATGGGCATGGAATCTATAAATCTCACCTGATTTATCCTCTATATTTTGCTCATAAGCTAATTTATTTAACTCACCTCTAAATGTTTCTTGTTTTAATGGCGATCCATCTTTTCTTGGAAAGAGGTATTCACTATCTGGAAATTCCTCTGAAACTTTATCTTCCCGAACTTTAATAAGTAAAGCTACCTCTTTAGATATTGGAACTATATGCTCCTTTTTCATTTTCCATTGATAATACTTTAAAAAGAAATCTCCATCTTTGTCCTCTAATAGACAGCCTTTTTTCAAGGTGCACAATTCACTTATCCTCATTCCACATTCTTGAACAATCATAGTCATCGTAGCTATATATTCGGGTAATTTATCAAGATGACTGTTCAATTGCTCTAGAACGAATTCATCTATAAAGCGTGGTTTTGCTCTTGGTATTTTCGGATAGTCCTCAGAATAAATTAATATTTTGGAAGGAACATCATCCCATTCTAGCCTAAGAAGGGTACTAAATAGTCCTTCCAATATAGAGATCCTCCCAGTTATTGTACTAGGTTTTATTCCCATCATGTTTAGTTCACTTAAATATGCTTCAATTTCCACTCTCGTTAATTGGTGTACTCTCTGAACTTGTTTAAATTTCATGTCCAGAAAATTAAAGAACTCTTTAAGTCTTTGGGCAATATCACTTACATAGGAAAAGCTATCCATGTTCAATCTCAACTTACAATATCTTTTTACAAGTTGTTTAAAATATGTATTCCGAAACCCTTTAAAGTTAATTGTATATTCATATTGTGTTGGGTTAACCTTATCATCTGGCAAAGGTAAGTTACGTCTATCCCAAACGTCTTTATCCCACTCCTCTCCATCAAAATAAAAGTTCTCATAAAACTCCATAAATTGTTTTAGATTAGTAACATAGTAGGAATTAGCTTTTACAGGTGTTTTTTCTTGATTAGCAGTAATCTTATAATTAGTAGTGGTAATTCTAACACCCCGTTTTGTCAAATATGTTCTATACTCCGTCATTGCTTTTTCAATAGGAACTTCAGTAATTGAAGTAATGCTAGGATAATTTAAATCTAAGAAATCTAACATTTTATTAATTACTGTTCCTTTTCTAATCCAGACAGTTTTTGCATTCCATATTCCATTGTTTAAATGGTAAAAATAAAAATATTTCAATTCTGTTCTTAACCACAGATTTTTAACACGTTCAAAACGAACCCAACGATTCCTTAAAGCAGGATTCTTACTTAATTCTATGGCAGAAGGATGTGGACATTTTCTTATATCCCAACTATTATTAGCCCAAAACCCCTGCATTTCTTCATTCATTACAGCTATTTTTTTGCTAATCTCACTCTGACTAATAATTTTCCTTTTACTAGAAGCATTCATTTCTTATGCTCCTTTCTCTCGAGGTATTTATTAAACTCATTTTTCATATCCTGATCTGAAAGATGAACATAGGTATTTAACGTTGTCTGAACATGTGCGTGACCTAATCTCTTTTGAACGAACGCAACATCCCATCCTTCCCTAATTAGCTGCGTTGCGTGAGTGTGGCGAAGCATATGCGATGTAAATTCTATTCCAGTCCTTTTAACTATTCTTCTAACTAGATCAAGAACACTTTGGTACTTTAGTGGTTTCCCAAAATAGCCTTCTTTTAAGGAAATAAAAACATAATCATGCTCCAATTCCTCACTATACTCATATACCAAGTAATCTGTATAAAGTGACATAAGTTCTTTACTCACATGTATTGTTCTTTCCTTCCTTAATTTAATATAAGCTTCATTAACATTAACATCTCTAGGTGTTAAATGGATTTGATTGTCCCAAGTGGCAATATCTTCAAGCCTAAGCGATAACACTTCACCGATTCTTAAACCACCCTCATACATAAGCATAAAAATTAATTTATCTCTTTTAGTATGACAAGCATCAATAATTTGCTTAACTTCCTCTGATCTCAATGTTCTTATCTGTTTCTTTTTAACCCTTAACTTTAAGACATTCTTTTGGTATCTACCCTTATTAACATGATGTAAAAATCCTTTGAAATTTCTTCCCTTTGCTTGTTTAAATACATCAATTGATTTAAATTTTCCTAATCTACTTAAATAATCAAGAAAACTCATAACTGCATTTAAAATTGTATTCACTGTCGTTTCTTCTCTTATGGCTTTTTTTGACTGAAGATCAATTACATTTGATGCTGAAGGATATCTCAACCAACCTACGAAGTCTGCTAACAACTCAAAGTTAATATCATTAAGAATAACACCTCTCTGTTCCATGAACTCGTACAGCAACTTTAAATGATAGCAGTATGCTTTAATGGTATTAGGAGACTTACCAGTATTATCTAAGTATTTAATAAATTTCATTACTGGTTCTATTAGCTGGTATTCTTTATCTAGTAATAAATACAATGGATACGGCTTATTCTCCACTTCTATCCTTTGAACCTTCACATGTTCCCACCTCTTTAAACACTTTAACTACTACAAATTATAAACCTTGTTAATTTTTATTTAAAGTAAAATATCCCTTTAATCTCTCCTCTTAAACTACTTTAACTACTATTATTTATTATACTATGGTTAACACATCACCTGACGGATGATTATGAACAACTATCATAGCATTGCACGATTCTTTAATTGCAACATTAAATATTTCTCTAGGATGTATGATAGAACTGTTCAAAGTTCCTATAAAAACACATTTTTGCTTAATAACCACGTTTTTTGAATTTAACAATAAAACATAAAAATGTTCCTGTTCTAAATCCTTTAATTTAGACATCATTAAATCTGCTACATCACTTGGACAAGTTATTTTTACGGATTCATGATGAGATAAACGATTCATTCTTTCACCTAATTCAAATGCTGCTTTCAAAGTAATCGCTTTATAATAACCTATCCCCTTCACTTTAATTAAGTCTTTAATAGAAAGTTTTTTTAAATCTTTAAGTGACGATGTATGACTTAATAATTCATTTGCTATATCAATACTTGAAAATCCTTTTCTACCAGTATTAATTAATATAGCTAACAATTCAGAATTTGATAGAGTGTCAGTACCATAAGTAAGTAAACGTTCTCTAGGTTTCTCTGATGTTGCCATTTCTTTGATTTTCATATAAATATTCCTCCTAAAAAATCATTCAATAGTGGAAAGTAACTAGATACAAAAATAAATGATAAAAATATAAATGGAATAAGCGGAATGCGAGTGATATTGGGATTCAAGAAGATTTTAATGAAGATTGAAATGAATCCTCCAATTATGAAAGTGAAAAGTACAATGTAAAATATATATTCAATAGGTAAAAATAAAGAGAATATATTAAAAAGAAGAATGTCACCATATCCAATATATTGATGGATAATTAAATAGCAAATATGACTAATGATAAAAGTTAAAAAGAATGAATGTGGAAAAGTGTGATTTGTGAAGAACAATATAAGTAAGAACGTAATCAAAAAATGAATATTAATAGAGAAATAATCTATATCATTGAGAGACATAATTAATAAAAATAGATAGATTGTTAAATATATTTGGGGATTAGTATGGATTACATTGTAATAAATCAATGGTATGGGAAGCAGTGCTAGGATCTCACCAATTATATAATTATATTTCAAACGTTTATGGCAGCACCTTGAAGTACCTCTAAGTATGAGGAAACTAAAAATTGGAATTAAATCAATATATTTAATAGTTGTTTTGCAATAATCACATGTTGATCTTGATATTAAATATTGTAATTTTACTTTATCTATCGTCGAGAACTGATATAAAAAACTAAATAGTATCGAAGAGAAAAAAGCATAAACTAACATTAAGCACCCCTTTCAAATACATTATATCACAACAATAAAATAAGTAAATAATATTTAATTGTTATATAATTCATAACCAACCTCTATAAAATTAATATACAAAAAACTGTCGATACAATTTTTAATTTGTATCGACAGTTTAATAAAGCCTCTTAAAATATAAGGGTAATACTGCAACTTACTTATTTATTCAAAATTTAATCTAGCTTTAACTTCACTTATTAAATATAAACTACCAGTAATGACGAGACCATGTCCATTATAATTTTCAATAAACTTCGTATAATCATCAACTAATTCAACATTTTCAATGTTTTTATTCTCGATGATTTCTTCTTTTGCTAAAGCTTTAGGAAAATTAAAATCAGTCACGTAAAATTTAGAAGCAATTTCTTCCAATTTATCTAACATGTCACTAATAGGTTTACCTTTAATTGCTGAAAATAATATATCAATTTGATCTCTGCCATAATAATATTTAATAGTATCAATTAATGCTTCTACACTTTCATTATTATGGGCACCATCAATAATCATTAAAGGTTGATCTTTAACTTGTTCAATTCTGCCTACCCAGTTTACATTTTCGATGCCATCTATCATTTTGTTAAAGTCTAATTCAATAATGCCTGCTTCATTTAATTCAATTAGTGCAGTTATTGCTAATGCAGCATTTTCTTTCTGATGATCACCTAGCATATTTAAAATGATAGTTTCTAATTCATAATCTTTATATCTATAAGTAAATTCATCGTCTTGAGAAACTACAACAATTTCTCTATCCAGTTCAATAGGTGTTGCATTTTGTTCAACTGCATAGTCACGAATATATTTCAAAGCATCTTCGTTTTTCACAGAATATATTATCGGTGTATTAGGTTTAATGATATCACCTTTATCTTTAGCTATATCTAAATAACTATTTCCTAAAATATCAGTATGATCTAAACCTATACTCGTTAAAATAGAAATAATTGGATTAAATACATTCGTTGAATCATTTTTTATACCTAAGCCCGCTTCGATAATAACAAAATCAACAGGGTGTATTTCTCCAAAATATAAAAACATCATCGTTGTAATAATTTCAAATTCTGTTGCATTACCAAGCTCAGTTTCTAGTTCTAAAGTTTCACTTACAGGTTTTACACGAGAGACAAGTTCAACAATCTCGTCATTTGTAATTGGTTGGCCATTTAAACTTATACGCTCATTAAATGTTTCGATATAAGGAGAAGTAAAAGTCCCTACTTCATAATTATTCTCAACCAATGCTGATCTTAAATAAGCCACAGTTGAACCTTTGCCATTCGTACCACCAACATGTATTCCTTTTATATTATCTTGAGGATTATTTAGTTTTTCTAACATCCATTCCATACGTTTCACGCCTGGTTTGATGCCAAACTTCGTTCTTTCATGTATCCAATAAAGGCTTTCAAGGTAATTCATGACACATACTCCTATGATTTTAATTGTTCAATTCTTGCTTTAACACCATCATATTTTTCTTTATAATGCTTTTGCTTTTCTTTTTCTTCATTAATAATTTTTTCGGGTGCTTTATTTACAAAGTTTTCGTTGGCTAATTTCTTATCTACTCGGTCAAGTTCACTTTGCAATTTATCTAATTCTTTTTCTAAACGAGCAATTTCTTTATCCATATCAATTAATCCTTCTAAAGGTAAAATGACTTTGCCTGCTAATACTACAGAAGTCATAGCTTTTTCAGGAATTTCGATATTCACATCTATATTTAATTCACTAGGATGACAGAATCGTTCAATGTAATCAGCATTTTCAGTAAGTGTTGATTTAATATTTTCATCTTTAGCTTGAATCATAATTGGTATCGCTTTAGATAAAGGTGTATTAACTTCAACTCGTGATTGTCTTACTGATTTAATAATCTCAACTAGTTGTTGCATCGTTTGTTTACTATCATCAAACATTAATTCTTGGTTTACTGTAGGCCATGCTGCATTAACAATTGTTTCTCCTTCATGAGGCAAGCTTTGCCAAATTTTTTCAGTAACAAATGGCATAAATGGATGCAACATTCTCATAATACGATCTAATACATAACTTAGTACAGAACGTGTTGTTTGTTTTTGTTCTTCATCTTCACCATTCATTGGTATTTTACTCATTTCAATATACCAATCACAGAACTCATCCCAAATGAAGTTATATAACGCACGACCTACTTCACCGAATTCATATTTATCACTTAAATCAGTCACTGTCGCAATCGTTTCATTTAATCTAGTTAAAATCCATTTATCTGCTAAAGATAAGTTACCAGATAAATCGATATCTTCAACATTAAATTCTTCCCCAATATTCATTAAACTAAATCGTGCTGCATTCCAAATTTTATTAATAAAATTCCACACAGATTCAACTTTTTCTGTTGAATAACGCAAATCTTGACCTGGTGCTGAACCAGTAGCTAGGAAGTATCTTAAACTGTCTGCCCCATATTCATCGATAACATCCATTGGGTCTACACCATTACCAAGAGACTTACTCATTTTGCGTCCATCTTCTGCTCTAACTAAACCATGTAATAGAACATCATTAAAAGGTCTACGATCTGTGAATTCAAGACCTTGGAAAATCATACGAGCTACCCAGAAGAAAATAATATCATAACCAGTTACAAGCGCATTGGTAGGGAAATAACGTTTAAAATCATCAGCATCAGTATCTGGCCAACCTAAAGTTGAAAACGGCCATAGCGCACTTGAGAACCATGTATCTAAAACATCTTCATCTTGAGTCCAGTTCTCAATATCTTCTGGCGCACTTTCACCTACAAAAATTTCACCTGTTTCTTTATGATACCAAGCAGGAATTTGGTGGCCCCACCATAATTGTCTTGAAATAGTCCAATCACGAATTTCTTCCATCCAACGATTAAAAGTATTTTCAAATCTAGGAGGATAAAAATCGATACGATTATCAGTTTTTTGATTATCTAACGCACGTTGTGCTAATGGCTTCATTTTTACAAACCATTGTGTTGATAAATATGGTTCGACTACAGCACCAGATCTTTCAGAATGTCCTACTGAATGTTCGTGCTCTTCAATTTTAATAACTAAATCTTGCTCTTTTAAATCTTCAACTAGTTGTTTACGACATTCGAATCTTTCAAGTCCTTCATATTTTCCAGCTTTATCATTCATATGACCTTTTTCATCCATAACGATGATGTTTTCTAAATCATGACGTTGCCCAATTTCGAAGTCATTAGGATCATGTGCAGGTGTTACTTTCATTGCACCAGAACCAAATTCAATATCGACATATTCATCTGCTAAAATAGGTAGTTCTCTTCCCACAATTGGTAATATAACTTTTTTCCCTATAACATCTTTATATCTTTCATCATTAGGGTTAACAACAATCGCTGTATCACCTAACATTGTTTCTGGTCGAGTCGTTGCAATTTCAATATATCCATCGCCGTCTGCATATGGATATTTAAAATGATAAAACGCACCTTGAACATCTTCATGGATAACTTCAATATCAGATAATGCAGTACGCGCTTGAGGATCCCAGTTAATAATACGTTCTCCTCTATAGATAATACCTTTATTATAAAGATCTACGAATACTTTTTTAACAGCTTTACTTAAGCCATCATCTAAAGTAAAACGTTCTCTACTATAATCAAGTCCAAGTCCTAATTTAGACCATTGTTGGCGAATAAATGAAGCATATTCTTCTTTCCAATCCCAAGCTTGTTCTAAAAATTTCTCACGACCGATATCATGACGAGAAATACCTTGTTCATTAAGTTTAGCTTCAACTTTAGCTTGAGTAGCAATTCCGGCATGGTCCATACCTGGTAAATATAACGTGTCATATCCTTGCATACGTTTCATACGTGTAATAATATCTTGTAATGTAGTATCCCAAGCATGACCTAAATGTAATTTACCGGTCACATTAGGTGGTGGAATTACTATTGTGTAAGTTTCTTTATTTGTATCTTCTGATGGTTTAAAGTAACCATTTTTCACCCATTCATCATATCTTCCCGCTTCTACTTCGCGTGGATTATATTTTGGTTTCATTTCCATATTGTTGTTTCCTCCTCAAAAAATAAAAAAGAACACCCTTCCTATTATCATAGGACGGATGTTCCGTGGTACCACCTATATTCAAGAAAGTATTTTAGATTAAGATTTTATCTTATCCTATACTTTCGAGCACTCTAGAATTGATTAACGCTCAAACACGCTTTTGCCTACTATCGATACAATTATTCAGCAAAAGAACTTAGTGGGCTACCTTCAGTAACAATTATCTATGTATTTTCACCAACCATACACTCTCTAATAAGTAATTAAAACCTACTCTTCCCAAACATTATATTCATTTACTTAATTATAGTATAATGGAAATTCACATAAGTCAATCTATTAGGAGGAATTTTATGAACCCTTGTGCCTTTGGTACTAAAGATCCTATTTATATTGAATATCATGATCAAGTATGGGGACAACCCATGTATGATAGCAAAGATTTATTTAAATTATTAGCCTTAGAATCTCAACATGCTGGACTGTCCTGGCTTACTATATTAAAAAAGAAAGCATCGTATGAGGAAGCTTTTTATCAATTTGAACCTGAAAAAGTTGCATCAATGACTGAAGATGATGTCGATAGATTAATGGATTTTCCTAATATTATTCATAACCGTAAAAAAATAGAAGCTATTATTGGCCAAGCTAAAGGTTATTTAAAAATTGAACAAGATTATGGTAGCTTTAGTGACTATTTATGGTCATATGTTGATGGTAAACCTATAGATTTGGGATATGAAGTACCTGAAGATCGAATTACCGTTGATGAACGTGCAACTCAACTTTCTAAAGATTTAAAGAAATACGGATTTAAATTTCTAGGTCCAGTCACAGTATTTTCATTTTTAGAAGCTGCAGGTCTATATGATGCACATTTAAAAGACTGCCCTCAAAAACCTAAGCATTAACTGGCTATAATATAAGCGCATATAATTGGTATACAATCACACCATTTATATGCGCTTATTATAATTTATTGCTGTCTAGCTCTATATTTTAGGAAATAATTGATTAAAGGCGCTATTAAAAATAATATAAAAAAGATTCTAAATATATGATAACTTGAAATCATAGCTACATCTGCACCAGTTTCAATAGCAACCAACACTATTTGACTCATACCTCCTGGGGCAGCCCCTAGGAATAATTCATTAATAGAATCATGCGTGAATAGATGTAATACACATACCATTATAAATGCAGCTATAATGAGCATTATATTTTGAAATGCAATAGCAACCTCAATTCTTCCCTTTAAATCTGAAAGTAGTCTTGCAATTTGTAATCCTATTCTAATCATATAGATTACTTGTGCAGAAGCGAGTAACCAGTTGTCTAATGCAAAAGTAATATCAGTAGATATATTCCATATAATTAATACAACAATTGTTGCTAATAACTGTTTTGTAGGAAAATTAATTTTTGTCATTAGCCAATATACTAAAATAATGGAGACAATTAATATACAAACTTGCCAAAAATTTAGTACATGAGTTAGCGGTTGTGCTTTAACTATATGTCCTTCACTACTTTGATCGTTTTTAAAGAAATATGAAATTAATGGGACTAAGATGACTACAAATATAATACGTGATGTTTGTGTTAAACTCACTACCAGTATGTTCGCTTTTTTATCTTCTTCAGCCATGACTAACATTTGGCTCAATGCTCCTGGAATCACACTCAATATAGCCGTTTCAGTATTAACTTTAGCTATTTTTTAAAGAAATAAGCAATTAATAATGCTAAAACTAATAATAATACTGACACTAATACAATTGAAAACCAGCTTGCTTGAATATCTTTTATTACAGTTCTAGTAAAAGTAGAACCAATTTGTACACCTAAACAAATCAATCCGATTTGGCTTAACCAAAATGGCCATTTTATATCTAATTTAAATACTTTAATACATAAAATGGCGGCTATGATAGGACCGAACATAAATGGCAATAAGATATGTGATACTTTTAGAAGCAAACTTATCAACACAGATAATACCAATATTATCAGGTTATTTATATATATTGTTTTCATTCACACACTACCTTTATTAAAGTATCAGGATTTATTATAATTACGTTATTTTATTATACCAATACTAGCTATATATTAAACGAGCCATACTCATTTGCTTAGCAAAAAGTATGGCTCTTTTAATATAATTCAAAACATCAATTTCTATTTTAAATAGTTAGTTATTTTACAATTCGACTTAATGAGTTATCAAAGGCTTGAATTGTTTTTTCAATATCTTCTTGAGTGTGTGCAGTTGATAAAAATGTACCTTCAAATTGAGATGGTGGTAAGAATACGCCTTCTTTTGCCATTTCTCTATACATCTCACTAAATAATTTTAAGTCACTTTTATTTGCTTGTTCGAAGTTTGTAACTGGACCTTCATTTAGGAAGTATCCAATCATTGAACCTGCGCGGTTAACAGTAATTGGAACATTATGTTTTGCAAACACTTCTTTTAGTCCTTTTTCAAGTAAGTCACCTAATTCATTGAAATAATCATATGATTCTGGTCTTAATTGACTTAAAGTTTCGTAGCCACTTGTCATTGCTAAAGGATTACCTGATAAAGTACCCGCTTGATAAATATTTCCTACAGGAGCTATTTGATCCATTATTTCTTTTTTACCACCAAATGCGCCTACTGGTAAACCTCCACCAATAACTTTACCTAAACATGTTAAATCAGGTGTTACACCAAAATATCCTTGAGCACAATTATAACCTACTCTAAAACCAGTCATAACTTCATCAAATATCAACAGAGAACCATATTCATTAGTTATATCTCTTAGACCTTGTAAAAATCCTTCAACTGGAGGAACAACACCCATATTACCTGCTACTGGTTCAACGATGATACCCGCAATGTCATCACCATATTTTTCAAAAGCAAGACGTAAAGATTCAAGATCATTATAAGGAACTGTGATAGTATTTTTAGCGATACCTTCTGGAACACCAGGTGAATCTGGTAAACCTAATGTAGCAACGCCTGACCCTGCTTTAATTAATAATGAATCACTATGTCCATGATAGCATCCTTCAAATTTAACTATTTTATTACGTCCTGTAAAACCACGTGCTAATCTTAACGTATCTAATGTTGCTTCAGTTCCTGATGATACCATTCTAACTTTTTCAATTGATGGAACTCGATCAATTACTAATTGCGCTAATTTATTTTCTTGTAATGTTGAAGCACCGAAGCTCGTACCATTATCTACAGCTTTGTGAAGATTTTCAATAACTTGTTTATTTTTATGACCTAAAATAAGTGGTCCCCAACTAAGTACATAGTCGATATATTCATTACCATCTATATCGTAAATTTTTGAACCTTCTGCATGATCCATAAAAATAGCTGGTGTATCTACTGATTTAAAAGCACGAACCGGGCTATTAACACCACCTGGCATTAAGTCTTCAGCAACTTCCATTGCTTTAATTGATTTTTCATATCCCATTGTATTTGCCTCCTCTTTATTAATCATTTGGTTATTTATCTAAATACTGGCAAATATCTTTAGCAAAGTAAGTAATAATCATATCTGCACCAGCACGTTTCATTGAAACCATTTGTTCCATAACTACTTTTTCTTCATCAATCCAACCATTTAAAGCAGCTGCTTTTGTCATACTATATTCCCCACTTACATTATATGCAACAACAGGAATATTAGTATTATTTCTAACATCGCGAACAATATCTAAGTAACTTAAAGCTGGTTTAACAATCATCATGTCACAACCTTCTTTTAAATCACTTTCTAATTCTCTAAGTGCTTCTAAACGATTGGCAGGATCCATTTGATATGTCTTACGGTCTCCAAATGAAGGAGCAGAATCAGCTGCATCTCTAAACGGACCGAAGAAACTTGATGCATATTTAATACCATAACTCATAATTGGTACATTTTGATATCCTGCATCATCTAATCCTTGTCTAATTTCTGCTACAAAGCCATCCATCATATTACTTGGTGCTATGATGTCTGCACCTGCTTCTACTTGAGAAATAGCTGTTTTAACTAATAAAGGTAATGATTTATCATTATCAACATCATGAGTATGATCATCAATGACGCCACAATGGCCATGGTCTGTATATTCACATAAACATGTGTCTGCAACGATTAATAAATCACTGTACATTTTTTTAGCTATTCTAGTTGCTTCTTGAATAACACCATTATGATCATATGCACCAGAACCAACATCATCTTTTTCATTAGGTACACCGAAGAACATAATTGCTCTAATACCTAAATCATAAGCTTCTTTTATTTCTTCGTGTAATAAATTCAAGCTTATTTGATATATACCTGGTAGTGATTTAATTTCACTTTTCACGTCATCTTTTTCAACTACAAATATAGGATAAATTAAATCTTCTTTTCTAACATGTGTTTCTCGCACCATATCTCGCATTGTTCGAGAAGAACGTAATCTTCTATGTCTATCAAATTTCATTTTTGTCCCTACTTTCTAATATTTTATCTATTATCGACGCTAATGTTTGTTTATTTGCAATCTTTACTGTTTGATTAAAAGAATGAAGTGTTTCAGCCGTTTGCTTACCAATTGCAAAGTAATGATCAAACTTAGGTATCGGGTCTTCATTAAAATAATAACGCACTGAAGACGAACTTGAAAATGTTAAAGCATCAATTTTGTGATTATTGATTAGAGATTTCACTTCTTTGATATTTTGATAATTAGGTATAGGTTCATACAAATCAATTTTAACTACATCATTTGTTTTTGATAACTCATCATATAAATACGGTCTAGCTTGTTTACTTGAAGGTAAAAGTATCTTTTGATTGTGTTCTGAGAATTGATTTATAAATCCTTCTTGTGAATAATCAATTGGAATGAAATCTACTGATATATCTAATGATTGACAATATTCAGCAGTTTTTTTACCTATTGCAGCTACCTTTTGATAATTTACCAAATTCATATATTTTAAAAAATATTTGACTGCATTTTTAGACGAAAAAATAAGCCAGTCATAGTTATTTTTTAACAAGTTTTCATCAAAATAAAGTGATTGTATTTCTATAAATGGTTTATGAATAATCTCAACCAAATCACTTTGAAATTTACTTGTTTGTGTCATAACTACAACTGGTCTCATTTTTAAGTGTCACCTCGAAGATTATTGTTCTTCATTTAATTTCCTAATAATTTCATAAGCACCTTGTTCTTTTAAAACACGACTAACTTCTCTACCAAGTTCTACTGGAGAAGTACCTATAGCAGTATGTTCATATCGTTCAGTACCATCAGGTGTCATGATTAATCCTGTGAATTCTATTTGTTTACTGCCATTAATCGTAGCATAGCCACCGATAGGAACTTGGCAACTACCATCCATCTCAGCTAAAAATGTTCTTTCAGCAGTCACACATTTTTCTACATCTTCGTTATGAACTTCTTTTAAAAGCTCTAACAATTCAGCATCATCGCTTCTACATTCAATACCTAATGCACCTTGACCAATGGCTGGAAGTAAAATATCTTTATCTAAATAAGTTGTCACTATATCATCTGACCAACCCATACGTTTTAATCCAGCAGCGGCAAGTATAATTGCATCATAATCTTCGGTTTCTAATTTTTTTAGACGTGTATCAATATTACCTCTAATCCATTTTATTTCTAAATGTGGATATTTGGCTAAAATTTGAGCACCTCTTCTTAACGAACTTGTTCCAACGATGCTTCCTTCTGGCAACTCTCTTAGAGGAGTATGATCTTTAGAAATATATGCATCAAATGGAATTTCTCTATCAGGAATACATCCTAATGTCAGTCCTTCTGGAATAATACTTGGAACGTCTTTTAAAGAATGTATAGCCATATCTATTTCTTTATTGAATAATTCGTTTTGGATTTCTTTAACAAATAAACCTTTGCCACCAACTTTAGATAACTGTTTATCAACAATACGGTCGCCTTTAGTTACTATTTCTTTAATTTCTATATCTAAGTCAGGTCGTACTTGTTTCAATTTATCTATAAATTGTTGACTTTGTGTTAAGGCTAGTTTACTTCTTCGAGATCCAACCACTAACTTACGCATTTTGCTGCCTCCTAAACAATCACTCAATCTTATTATATATTTCAATGCTATTAATTTTAACTACTATTAATTATGAGAAATGAGTAGTAAAAAACAAATTAATCATGCATAAACAGAATAAAATAATATTAAAGTATATAAGATATCTTTGAATGAAAACTTTTCTCACTCTAAATATTAAATAAATACCATACAATATTGTAATGATAGTTGAAAAGATAACTTTAGGATCAATAAAGATTCGTTCTCCTACAGAGAAAACACCCCATTGAGCGCCTAAAATAATACTAATTATGAGTATAATCCAACCTGCTAAAGTTGTAAAAAATACAATAGATTCAAGTGTGGCTACACTTCCGATTCTAAAGTATTTTTGATCAAAATTCTTTTCTTTTAAATTACGATATTGAATGATATAAAGTAAACAATTTACGAATGCTAGTGCAAAAAAGGCATAACTCAATATAGCTAAACCTATATGAACAAGTAATAATTCATTGATTACTGCAATTTGCTGAACTTGGCTATGATATCTGTTAGGTTCAAACGTAATCATTGCCATAAGGATAAAACCAATTAAATTTAAAAAGAAAACAGAAAAATTTAATGTTTTTATTAAATTCAAAATCAGTGATATTGAAATAATAATCCACGTCAACGAGAAAAATACGTCGAATAAAGAACCTAATGGCACATGTTTTGTTTGTATAATAAAAACAGATAAAGAGATTGTTTGTAAAACCCAAACAATCCCTAATGTATACATGCCAAATACTCTAATCTTATGACTTTTACGTACAAAATCTAGAAAATAGCAAACAATGCTTATCAAATATATAATTAATATTATTTCATGAAATCTAATAAACAGGTTTTCTTGCATATCATCACCATATTAATATGCTTATTCAAAACTAAAAATTCGACGAGCCGAAATTTCTTTAGCCTTACTTTCTTTGTGCTGTCTTGCTTGTTCATAAGGATTTTCAGCTACTATGTCAAAAATGCTTTGAAAGAGCTCTAATTTTTCGTTACTTTTCTTATCACTACTTAATTCTTTAGCCTGCTTAATAGGATCTTTTAACATTTGGTTAATAATACTTTTCGTATGTTTAGAAATGATTTTTCTTTCTCTTTCTGATAAATCAGGTAACTTTCTATCAATACTTTCCATAGTCTCAGATTGAATATTCATTGCTTTTTCACGTAATGCTCTAATAACTGGTACCACACCTAACATATTTACCCAGTCATTATGAGTTTCAATTTCACTAGGTATTTGCTCAACAATAGTTTGTGCAGCTAACTGACGTTCTCTTAAGTTCGCATCTACGAGTCCTTTTAAATCATCTACGTCGTAGTTGAAAATATTGTTAATGGCATCAATACCTGGTTCTATGTCTCGTGGAACTGCAATATCAACGAGTAATAAAGAATCTAATTTACGATGATTAGCAATAGATTCAATCATATCGTTGGTAATGATATATGATTCTGAGCTTGTAGAACTGATGACAATATCAGCATGTTGTAATAAAGTTGGTAATTCATCTAAAGATTGATAGTTGACTTGATGTTTTTCAGCTAAGATTTTAGCTTTACTCAAAGTTCTATTAACAATAGTTATATCTGTAATTCCTGATCCTAAAAGATTTAAGAGTGATAATTCACTCATTTCCCCTGCACCAATAATGACAGCTTGTTTGTGTTTTAGTTTTCCGAATACCTTTTTAGCTAATTCAACTGCAGCATATGAAACACTAACAGCATTATCTGCAATATCAGTTTCACTATGCGCTTTTTTAGCAAAAGTAATAGCCTGTTTAAATAAATGATTAAAAATTGTTCCTGTTGTACCTGTTTCTTGAGCTAAGAAAAATGCATCTCGCATTTGACCAAGAATTTGTGTTTCACCAAGTACAATAGAATCTAATCCAGAAGTAACTCGCAATAGATGTTCTACTGCTTCGTCCCCCACTTTAACTTCTGACATATCTTTAATATCATCTACTTCAAATCCAAATTTACGTGCTAAAAATCTTTGGACGTAATAACGACCTGTATGGATTTGATCAACAACGGCGTATACTTCAGTACGATTGCATGTAGATAAAATAACATCTTCTAAGATGGATTTAGTTTCATATAAATCTTCATGGGCTAATCGTAAGGCATCATCTCTAAAAGCAACCTGCTCTCTTAGTGCTACATCAGCAGTTCGATGATTAATGCTTATTGCTATAAAATGCATTTATAACGCCCTCCATATACTTACAATAACACAAGTATAACACATTTGAATCTTTTATTAAGTCGATTGCTCAAATAAATTAGAAAGATTCTAATCTACATTCAATTTTTTGTCAAAATTGTTACTAATTTCTTTATACCTCATAAAAATATTGTATATATTGAAATGTTTCTGTGAATATTTAAAGTAATTATAAATAAGACTCGATAAGATCCCAAATTTGTTGTTGTTTATTATTTTTGACAGAAGAATAACTTACAATCGTATCGCCATCTTCTAAATCTAATTTATGTTTAATATTAATTAAATGCTTTTGTACTTTCCCTTTAGGAATTTTATCTTCTTTAGTACATATAATTAGCGTCGGTATATCAAAGTGTTTTAAATAATTATACATGAGCACGTCATCTTCAGTTGGATTATGTCTCAAATCAACAAGTTGGATAACGAGTTGTAATTTTTGACGTGTTGTTAAATATTCTTCAATCATTTTGCCGAATTTTTCACGTTGTACTTTACTTACTTTCGCATATCCGTAACCGGGCACATCTACAAACACAAGCTGGTCATCGATATTAAAGAAATTTAATGTTTGAGTTTTACCAGGTTGTTGTGAAGTTCTTGCCATGTTTTTACGACCTATCATACTATTAATAAATGATGATTTCCCCACATTTGAACGTCCGCTTAATGCAACTTCTGGTACTTCTGTTTCTGGGTACTGTTCTTCTTTGACAGCACTTATAATTAAATCTATATTATTAGGATTAATTTTCATTGGTGATCCTCTCTTTACTTATTTCTCACATTAACACTTTACCATTACTCCTATATTAATGTCATCCTACATTTTCAAATAGAAGTAAATCACTCATTTTCTAAACAAAAAAATAGAGCCACAAACATGTGACTCTATTTAAACGTTATTTATGCTGATGTTTTACTATCATTAATTAGATTACCTTCTGAATCATATAATTCAGGTTCAACTTCATCATTGATTGTTTTTTCGGTAATGACGACTTTAGTAACATCTTCTGATGATGGTACATCGTACATAATATCAATTAGTGCTTCTTCAATTATTGAACGAAGACCACGTGCCCCTGTTTTACGTGCAATAGCTTTTTCACTAATAGCAGATAAAGATTCATCGCTAAATACTAATTCAACGTTATCTAATTCAAGCATTTTAGTATATTGTTTAACTAATGCATTTTTAGGTTGAGTTAATATATTTTTAAGTGCATCTACATCTAGCGTTTCTAAGTTAGCTACAATTGGAACACGACCGATAAATTCTGGAATTAAACCATAAGACTGTAAATCTTCTGGTCTAATTTGTTCTAGTAATGCTTCTTCATCATATTTGTCTGCTTCATTACTAGCAAATCCAATTACTTTTTCACCTAAACGACGTTTAATTACTTCATCGATACCATCAAATGCACCACCAAGGATGAATAAGATATTTGTAGTATCAATTTGAATCAATTCTTGGTTCGGATGCTTACGTCCACCTTGAGGAGGTACACTAGCAGTCGTACCTTCTAAGATTTTTAATAGTGCTTGTTGAACACCTTCACCGGAAACATCTCGTGTAATTGATGTGTTTTCAGATTTTCTTGCAATTTTGTCAATTTCATCAACGTATATAATACCTTTTTCAGCTTTGTCTATATCAAAGTCTGCTGCTTGAATTAAGCGTAATAAGATATTTTCAACGTCGTCACCAACATAGCCAGCTTCAGTTAAACTAGTAGCATCTGCAATTGCAAATGGAACATTTAATGTTTTAGCTAATGTTTGTGCTAATAATGTCTTACCACTACCTGTTGGTCCGATTAATGCAATGTTACTTTTTTGTAATTCAACATCATCTTCATTAGGGCCTAGTTGTTGAATACGTTTATAGTGATTATATACAGCTACAGATAAAGCTTTTTTAGCCTTTTCTTGACCGATTACATATTCATTTAAATGGTCCATAATCTCTTTAGGAGTTGGTAATTCTGTTAATTCTTCTGAAGAATTTTGTGCTAATTCTTCTTCAACGATTTCTGAGCATAGTTCAATACACTCATTACAAATATACACGCCACTTCCTGCAACTAATTTCTTAACTTGATCTTGATCTTTACCGCAGAAAGAGCATTTTAAATTTTCTTCATCTTCATTGAATTTGAACATTCTTTTCTACACCCCTATTCCATAAAGACTATACTAGATAGCATTCTATAATGCAACATAATAACATTCAATTTATTTGCTTAAAAAATAGGAAAGAGTGGGACTGAATTCAAACTGTTATAGATTGAACTCATGGCCCCACCCCACAAGATAGATTATCTTATTAAACCTTCCAATTATTAATATAAGAATAATAATATTAAATGTTTGTTGCTGTAGAGGATATCTATAAATTAGTCTTCTTTACTACCTTCAACTAATTTTGCATTATCTTTTAATAAGTCAATTACTTTTTGAATACGAACATCGTTTTTCACGATATCAGTATTACCTAATGTGTTTTTAATATCTTCTACAGAGATATTAAATTGTTCGCTCATTTTTTCTAATTCTTTATCGATATCTTCGTCAGTAACTTCGATATTTTCAGCATCAGCAATTGCAGTTAATGTTAAGTTTGTTTTAACACGTTGTTCTGCATCGTCTTTCATTTGTTCTCTTAATTGAGATTCATTTTGACCTGAAATTTGGAAGTAAGTTTGTAAGTCTAGACCTTGTTGTTGAATTCTTTGGCCAAATTCTTGAACCATACGATCTAATTCTGTATCGATCATTGCTTGAGGAATGTCGATAGTAGCATTTTCAGTTGCTTTGTTAATAGCTTCTTCTTTTTCAGTGTTTTCAGCTTCTGTTGCTTTTTGTTCAGCTAAACGTTTACGTAAATTTTCTTTGTATTCATCAACTGAATTTGCTTCAGAATCTAATTCATTAGCTACTTCATCGTCTAATTCAGGTACTTCTTTATATTTAATTTCATTTACTTTTGTTTTGAACGTAGCTTCTTTGCCAGCTAATTCTTCAGCATGGTATTCTTCTGGGAAAGTGACTACTACATCTTTTTCTTCTCCAGTTTTCATACCTTCTAATTGCTCTTCGAAACCTGGGATAAATGAACCTGAACCAACTTCTAGGTCGTAACCTTCAGCTTGTCCACCTTCAAATTCTTCACCATCAACTGATCCGCTGAAATCAATATTAACAGTGTCGCCATTTTCAACAGCGCCATCTTCTTTAACAACCATTTCAGCCATATGACTTAAACTATGGTTAATTGATTCTTCTAATTCTTCATCAGTTAATTCAGTTTCTTGTTTTTCAATTTCTAAACCTTTGTAGTCACCTAATTTAACTTCTGGTTCAACAGTTACAGTAGCTTCAAAAATGAAATCTTTACCTTTTTCAATTTGAGTTACATTAACTTCAGGTTGAGCAACAGGTTTAATATCTGTTTCATCAATTGCTTCACCATAAGCTTCAGGTAATAAAATGTCTACTGCGTCTTGATATAACGCTTCAACGCCAAAACGTTGTTCGAAAATTGGACGAGGCACTTTACCTTTACGGAATCCAGGTACATTAATTTGTTTAACTACTTTTTTAAATGCTTGATCTAATGCTTTATCTACTTTTTCTGCTGGAACAGTAACTGTTAATAATCCTTCGTTACCTTCCTTTTTTTCCCAAGTTGCTGTCATGTATAAATACCTCCATGAATAACTATTTTATTTTTTCAACTTCCCTATTATAGCATAGGTCAATTACGTACACAAACATTGAAATTGCAACGTTTGTGAAATTATTTACTACTTATTTCAATTAAATTTCACGTTAAATGATTTATTTCTCTTTTGCAAGAAATTAAATTCGAATTCAACTTTCTAATTGTTTTATAAAAGTTAATGCCTCTTCTTTCACCACATTCTTTTCTATACCAATCATTCCTTTAAAATAAACATCATATGCGTTTGTCCATTCATCAATGGTAAATATTTCTTCTATATTAAGAGGATATAATAATATAGAATGATTGTTCATAATGTGGTTCGCCTCGTCTACAATATGTAAAGCACCGTCTTCTAATTGATTAATCACTTCAGGTATAATTCGAGTTTTCATAGTTGTATGTTCAAGACCTTTTAAATCTTTTGGTTTAATTTCTGATGTATAACCGTATTTATCAATTCTTATAGGCTCCTCTGATTGAGCGAATCTTAAATACTCTATCATTAAACTTATAATATTATTTTCAAAGGAATAATTGTTTAATAAATAATTTATCGATTCTTTAAAGTCAAAATGTCCATTATCTATTAATTGAAGTAAGATATGAGTTTGTTCTCTGGTACTTAAGTGATTAAATTCAGTTAAAGATTGTGAAAGTTGTTGTTTATGAGATTGTAACTGAGCTTGTGCATATTCTTTTAAAGGAAATAACTCCATTCTTGTCTTATGATCACGCACTTCATCTATAATTTGATTTATGACTTCAACAGCTTCATAGTATTGTTCTAATCCATTTAAACTTTTAACGTAATAAATCATTAAATCATCATATCTGTTTAAACCTTTTTTTAATAAGATGATTGCTTCTTCTCTCAATTCTAAAAATGCATTCATTTGATATAACATGTTGCATTTTGTCATAGCCAAATTTTCATCTAAATCGAATTGACTTTCATATTGTTCAAATAGATTATACATTTCATCAAAATTTTGCGTTAACTCAGCTTGTTTGATTTCTTTTTTTAATTTTCCCTCTGATAATGGAAACGGAATGATATCTGACATTCATTTTGCACCTCAATTATTATAAATCTTGAAGAATTAATGCACTCCATGTCTCAAAGTCATCATAAGATTCAATTTTTCCTTTTTCAATCCATTTAATTCTTAAAGTGTCTGTTTCTTTAGCTTCTACATCGTTAGAATTCACAGTGATTTTAAAAACAACACCCATGTGAACTTTGCCAACGTCGTTATTATCGTCATTTATGAATCCAATATATTCCATATTTTGAGAATCTTCTGTAGATAGACCTACTTCTTCTTCTAATTCTCTTTGAGCGTTGACTCGTAATACTTCATTGATTGAATCTGCTCCGACAACATCATTCATGTGTCCACCTACACCTATAGATGATTGTCCATGTAAACGTTCTTCTCCTCCACCAGATAGGCGTTCATAAACGAGAATTTCGCCATTTTGGTTTTCTAAAAGACAATATGAGATAAGTTGTTTATAGTCTGGGTTTTCTTCCATATCTCCTCTACGTTTAACTTCATAATGACTTAATGAATTAAAAATATTATCGCCTTTTACATCACTTTTCGATAGAAAGCCATTAAACGCATTTGTTTCATTGTCAAAAAGAGTTGTTCTTGGTACTACAATAATTTGCTCATCAAATTTAGACATACTTTTCTCCTTTATACTTACTTTTATGAATTCATTCTATCAAACTTATTTTCAAATCGCGATTTATAACTTTTCATTGTTTTATAAAATTATAGTTAAATATAATATTTGGTCGAAGAAATATAAATAAAAGCTGGGACATCATAAAATGTCTCAGCTTTTATAATTTGATAAAGATTAGAAAGGTTTTCCTATCTTATCAAAGATTAATTTATTTTAAAGCGTCTTTAGCTTTTGATACTAATTCACCGAAAGCTTTGTCGTCTGAAATAGCAATTTCAGATAACATTTTACGGTTAATATCGATGTCAGCTTTTTTCAAGCCGTTCATTAATTTTGAATAGCTCATGTCATGTTTACGAGCTGCTGCATTGATACGTGTAATCCATAATTTACGGAAATCACGTTTACGTTGACGACGGTCACGGAATGCATATTGACCTGATTTCATGACTTGTTGTTTAGCTACTTTATATAATGTATGTTTTGAACCGAAGTAACCTTTAGCTAATTTAATCGTTTTTTTACGACGTGCTCTTGTTACTGTTCCACCTTTTACTCGTGGCATATTAAATTCCTCCTTAGATTCTATCTACGTTATTAATCGATAATCGTTAATTTCATTATTTTTTATAAGATAATAATTGTTTTACGCGTTTCATATCACTTTTAGAAACTAATCTACTTTTACGTAATTGACGTTTCTGTTTAGTGTTTTTGTTTGCGAATAAGTGAGATGTGAAAGCTCTTGAACGTTTTAATTGACCTGAACCAGTTCTTTTAACACGTTTTGCTGCTCCACGGTGAGTTTTCATTTTAGGCATGATTCATTTCCTCCTAGAAATTAATTTAATTATTTTTCATTAATTGGTGCTAACATAAGGAACATTTGACGGCCTTCCATTTTAGGCTTCTGTTCTACAGTAGCAAGGTCTTTACATTCTTCAGCAAATTTTTCTAATTGGCGTTGACCAATTTCTTTATGCGTAATTGCACGACCTCTGAAACGAATTGAAACTTTACATTTATCGCCTTTAGAAAGGAATTTACGTCCATTTTTCAATTTTGTTTGGAAATCGTGTTCCTCAATTGTTGGACTTAAACGAATTTCTTTAACGTTAATTGTTTTTTGTTTCTTCTTCATTTCTTTTTCTTTTTTCTGTTGTTCGAATTTGAATTTACCGTAATCCATAATTCTAGCAACAGGTGGTTTAGCATTTGGTGCTACGATTACTAAATCTAAATCAACACGTTCAGCCATTTCTAAAGCTTCTTGTTTTGATTTGACACCAATTTGTTCACCATCTTGACCTACTAAACGAAGTTCTTTCGCGCGAATTTTCTCATTAATTTGAGTTTGATCTTTTGCTATGGTTGACACCTCCCAGTATTTTACGAAATTGTCCCAAGCAAAAAGAAGAGCGAGTATCACTACCCGCTCTTCTTCACACATTAATTGTGTAACATGATTAACCTGCCAACTGCTTACAGCGTCGCTACAGGTGAGAAGCGGGAGCTTCTACTTGGTTCGTTTCGTATTCAACGTTACTAATCATACCAACTATTAATGTATTCGTCAACTATTTTTTTATTTAATCATGATGTCTTACTTCTTCCATAGACACATCTTGACGTAAATCCACTTTTTCTAATGGAATTTTTTTAGTTTTATATCTTACTTTATGATAAATAAAGAATGCTAAAAATACTGGGATACCCATATAAGTAATGATAAATCTATTGATATCAAAATCACCAGTCTTAATGAAATCAACATCTTGACCTAAAATAACAATAACACATAAGAATCCAGCAAATATTGGACCAAATGGGAATAATTTAGCTTTATATTTCAATTTAGACTTATCATAATTTTGTTTATCAAATGCGCGTCTAAATCTATAATGACTGACTGCAATACCTACCCACGCGATAAAGCCAGTCATACCACTAGCAGCTACAATATAGTCATAAGCATCACCACTTAAATGTTGTAATAAAAAGATAATAATTACAATTATTCCAGTGATTGCTAGAGAAATATAAGGTACACCATTTCTATTAGTTTTTGAGAATGATGCATATGCTAATTTATCTTTACTCATAGAATATAACATTCTTGTAGAAGCGTACATACCTGAGTTACCTGCGGATAATACGGAAGTTAATATAACAGCATTCATAAATGATGCTGCAAATGCTAAGCCTGCATTTTGGAATACTAATGTAAATGGAGACGTTGATACGCTGCTATCTCCTCCCATTAATGCATTGCTATCATAAGGAATTAACATACCTATAATAAATATCGCTAGAATGTAAAATAG
The DNA here is from genome assembly GCF_001808005.1 of Staphylococcus sp. HMSC13A10. Classification (NCBI taxonomy): domain Bacteria; kingdom Bacillati; phylum Bacillota; class Bacilli; order Caryophanales; family Staphylococcaceae; genus Staphylococcus; species Staphylococcus sp. HMSC13A10. Next base: position 259,322 of record NZ_KV791884.1, read on the forward strand.
TAATATTCTCCAAAACACTTGTTTAATTGCTTTAGGTACAGCTCTTTCTGGATTTTCAGATTCTCCTGCTGTGATTCCTATTAACTCAGTACCTTGGAAAGAGAACCCTGCAACTAAGAATACACCTAAAATTGATAATAAACTACCGCCTAAATTACCACCTAATATTGGGCCTTCGCCTTTTGTAAATGTTTCAAAGCCTACAAATTTACCGCCCATGATTCCGACAATAGTTAATAAACCTATAATGATAAATATGATAACAGTTACAACTTTAATTAATGCAAACCAGTATTCGCTTTCTCCGTATACTCTAACCGATAGTGAATTCAATGCAAAGATAATAACAAGGAATATACAACTCCAAATCCATGCTGGTACACCTTGCATTGGTGACCAATATTGAATCACTTGTGCTGCAATTGTAACGTCTGCAGCTACTGTAATAACCCAGTTAAACCAGTAATTCCAACCTAATGCGAATCCTAATGATGGATCAACAAAACGTGTTGCATATGTACTAAATGAACCAGAAACTGGTAAATATGTTGCCATTTCTCCTAATGATGTCATTAAGAAAAAGACCATGGCACCAATAATGGCGTATGCTAATAGTGCACCTAACGCACCAGCACTATGAATAGCACCACCAGAAGTCATAAATAGTCCAGTACCGATACACCCTCCTATTGCTATCATGGAAAGATGTCGATCTTTTAAACCTCGTTGAACGCCTTCATTCTGATTTTGATTTTTACTCATAGAAGAATCCTTTCCTTGTATTTAGAGGCTTCAATGTTACTTTTTCAAAGCAAAACTAAATGCATGACTTTCGTTAAAATTGTTAGTTTCATTCAATAATTAACTTTATCATTGCAAATAAAAAAGTGACTACATACCTTTAAGATATGCAACCACTTTGCTTTTATCTATATTAGGTAGCACATCACATTAAGTGACAGTACAGTTTCTTTCGACAACTGTCCCAACAAACGTCTATTATGGTTAACGTTTGTTTCGGCAATATTACCTTTGACTTGTTCAACATTCGTTCCATACAACTTCTGACAAGCTACTATTTAATATTGCAACCTCTAACTCAACTTTTATTTTAACTACCTTGTAATATACATGAACTGACTGTTAATTTCAAGTTTATCTATGTTTTTTCAAACGAATTTCATCAACTAAATTCCAAATGAATTCATCTTTTTCTAAAGTTTCTTGATCTTGTGAACCATATTGACGCACATTTACTTCTTTATTTTCTACTTCTTTATCTCCCACTACTATTTGGTAAGGGGTTTTTTGCATTTGTGCTTCACGAATTTTATATCCCATTTTTTCATTACGGTCATCGATTTCTACACGTACACCTTGAGATTTTAATTCGTCTTGAATTAATCTAGCATAGTCATAATGTAAATCAACATTTACTGGAATGATTTCTACTTGTTTAGGTGCTAACCATGTTGGGAACGCCCCTTTTGTTTCTTCTGTTAAGAATGCTACAAATCTTTCCATTGTAGATACAACACCACGGTGAATAACCACTGGTCTATGTTGTTCTCCATCTTGGCCAATATAAGTTAATTCAAAGCGTTCTGGCAATAAGAAGTCTAATTGTGCAGTTGATAAAGTTTCTTCTTTACCCATAGCTGTTTTAACTTGAACGTCTAATTTAGGACCATAGAATGCCGCTTCGCCAATTGCTTCTTCATAAGTAAGTCCTAACTCATCAGAAGCTTCTTTAATCATTTTTTCAGCTTTTACCCACATTTCGTCATCATCGAAATATTTTTCTTTATCTTCTGGATCACGATAACTTAATCTGAAAGTATAATCTTCAAATCCAAAATCTTTGTATACATCTTGAATTAAATTAACAACACGTTTAAATTCTTCTTTAATTTGGTCAGGTCTTACGAAAATATGAGCGTCATTTAATGTCATACCTCTTACACGTTGTAATCCAGATACTGCACCACTAGCTTCATATCTATGCATAGTACCTAATTCAGCAATACGAATTGGTAATTCACGATAAGAATGTGGTTTGTTATTATAAACCATCATATGGTGTGGGCAGTTCATAGGACGTAGTACCATTTCTTCTGTCTCATCTAATTTCATTGTTGGAAACATATCCTCTTGATAATGATCCCAGTGACCTGATGTTTTATATAAATCTACGTTAGCGATAACTGGTGTATAAACATGGTCATAGCCCATACTTACTTCTTTATCAACGATATATCTCTCGATTTCACGGCGAATTGTAGCACCATTTGGTAACCATAATGGTAAACCCGCACCTACAAGTTGATTATTTGCGAATAAGTCTAATTCTTTACCAATTTTACGGTGATCACGTTCGCGACGTTCTTCTAACATTTGAAGATGTGCTTTTAGATCTTTTTTATCGAAAAATGCTGTACCGTAGATACGTTGTAACATTTTATTGTTACTATCGCCACGCCAATATGCACCAGCTGTAGAAAGTAATTTGAATTCTTTAATTTTTGAAGTAGAAGGTACATGTACACCTCTACATAAATCAGTAAACTCGCCTTGAGAATATAATGTTACATTTTCATCCTCTGGAATCGCATCAATTAATTCTAACTTGTATGGATCGTCTTTGAAGAAATCTTTAGCTTCATCTCTTGATACAACTTTACGTTCTATTTTATGATTTTCATCCACTATTTGTTTCATTGTTTTTTCAATTTTTTCAAAATCGTCAGATGAGATTTTTTCTTCAGTATCAAAATCATAGTAGAATCCACCTTCAATAACTGGACCTACGCCAAATTTAACGTCACCATATAATCTTTTTAAAGCTTGTGCCATTAAATGAGCAGTTGAATGACGTAAAACTTCTAAAGCTTCTTCGCTACCTGGTGTTACAATTTCAATCTCACCATCTGTTTCTAATGGACGTGTTAAATCTACCATTTGCCCATTAAATTTTCCTGCTACTGCTTTTTTACGTAATCCAGGACTTATTGATTGCGCTATATCTTCTGTAGTAGTGCCTTTATCAAATGCTTTTGAATTGCCATCTGGGAATTGAATATTAATTTGATCCATACTATAACCTCCTAAAATATGAAAATCATATCGTTGACTTATTGAATAAATATCAAGTTGTAACGAATGTGAGAAAATAAAAAAATCCCGCCCCTAATACAGGGACGAGATCGTCGTGGTACCACCCTAGTTGAACGTCAAAATATAACCAAAAGATTACATTCAACGTCTTCTCTACATAAGATAACGGTCTTGAGCCGAGCATTCATTACAAATGCCATACATTAAAGTAGTAATAATTTAATATATTAACCATATTCTCATCAAGTAATGGCTTTCTGTGTAATAGTGATTAAATTATCTTATCTTCAACAGTTTCAACGATTTAGATTTAAGTCAATTATACAATATTATTTAAAAATATCAATTGTTTCTAAAGTTTTCTCCCTTTAAGAAATATGGTGTTGATAATGTTTTAATTCTTTCAATAATTCTAGCAGCCTTAGTTTTTTCAGCGCCTTCACGTGTCATTGATAAATGATGCTCTAATTCTTCATAACTTAAGTTTGAAGTGAAAAATGTAGGTAATTCATGAACCATTCTATAATGTAACAATGGTCCTATCACTTCATCTCTAACCCATGGCGTAACTTCTTCTGCTCCGATATCGTCTAACATTAAAATATTAGCTTCACGTATTCTTTGTAATTTTCTTTCATAACTACCATCTTTGAAACCACCTTTTAATGTTCTAATATATTCTGGCAGATAGACAATAGTAGATGGTACTTTTTTAGCCTTAAGTTGGTTAGCTATAGCACCTAGAATAAATGATTTTCCAGTACCAAAAGGACCATATAAATATAAACCTTTAACATCTTCGTTATTAATCAATTTTTTACAAATATCATTAACTTGCATTGCTAAGTCTAATCGATTACGTCCAGTCGTATAAATGTCTTTTATTTTAGCGTTTAATGTATCACGTTGCATATGATGTGATGTAATTAATTGAGAATTAAGACGTTCTTCATCATATTTAATTTTACAAGGACAAGGTAAATAACGAATTTTTATACGTTCATTTTCTACATATAATTCTGGTACATGACCTTTAACAAAATTTGGGCATTCGTTATAACTATGACCGTCATAATGTTTTTGTTGATCTTTATATTCTTGTAAAACATTTAAATCCTCATCAATAATAGCATTTGTTATCTCTGATTGATGTTCATTTAAAAATGTCTTAACGTCAGGATCATTAACTACTTGTTGACGTATTTTTGCAATTCTTTTTCCGAAATCTTTATTTGACCCAACAATTTGCTTAAAACTTTCCATCTAATCCTCCTCCCAATCTTTATTTAATTGTTCTAGAAATGCTTGTCGATCTTTTTCAAATTGATCATCAGTTTCATCTTTTGAATGTTCTGCAGCATTTGGATTGTCTCTTTCTTCTAACCATTTAGGTGTTTTTTCTCTAGAGACTAATTTACTTTTTCTATTATATCCTTGATAGGAATTAGATTTTGATTCATATGTTGGTTTAGGTTGGTTTACCTTCAAGGCATATTCATAAGCCTGTTTGGCTGTAGTAATCCCTTTTTTCTTCCAATTAGAAGCAATCTCAAAAATATACGATTTAGGTAATTTCATATCTTCTTTAAGCATTACGAATTGTAGCAAGATATTAATCACACCAAAATTCATTTTCTCTCTATGAATTAATTCTTCAATCATATTTTTTTGTGATAAAGTTGGTTCAGATTCTGACCAAGAAGCTAACATATCAATAGGACTTGTTTGTTCTAATAAATCTAACCAAGCATCTGTATCATTTTCAGGATCTTTATCTTCTTTATTTTGTGTTGCCGTATTGTTTTGTTTAATATTCTGATTTAGTTCTAATTTAGGTAATTGATTATCATGTTCTATTAAATAATATGAACGAGCTTGTTTACGCATTTCTTCAAATGATAATTGTTGTGCACTAGTAATCGAATTTAAAATAATATGTTTCATTGCATCTACTGTTAATCCATAAAGTGTTGCAAGTTGCATGATTAAAGCTTTAGCATCTTTAGTCACTATTTCACTTGAAATAAAATGATTATGCAACATGGATTTTAACATTTCAAAATCAAATGATTCATTCGATAAATCGATACCAGCATATTCTCCTGATTGAGGTATATTTTGAGTATCGACATCTATTATTTTATTAGGAACATGAAATACATCTGTAAATTTTCTTGTCGTTTGTTGATAATTCGATAAATCTTTATTTTCTTGTTCAAAATGCTTTTTTAAAATTTGATATCTTTTTTTATCAACCTCACTGTAAAGAAATACTGATAACATAGGATCATTAAAAAATTGATATGCAGAAGGAGGTTGGACAAGTTGATAAACAAAATGAGTTTGTTGTTCTTCATGCTTAACAAATGATTTCATTAATCCGATCGCTTCTAGTAAATCCATTTGATTTCTAAATTCTAATAAATTTTCTTTTAATTCGTTCATAATTACATAGTGAGTTAAAGCTTGTTCATTATCATTGGAAAATTGGTGCATAAAATGATATAAACCAATGGCTTGTTGTCCAATTAACGGTGTGAAAAGACGATTAAGTATCTCTAGATGTTGTGAATTTAAATGGAAATTTTGTATAACTTCAAAACTGTCTTGTGGTCTTAATCCAAATTCAAAGGATTGTAATCCCATTTATAAATCACTCCGTTTATTATCATTCAAAATCCCTTGCATTGAAGCTAATAATTGATCTATATCTTTAAATTCTTTATATACTGAAGCAAATCGAACATATGATACTTGATCAACATGCATAAGTAAATTCATAACATGTTCCCCTATTTCTCTTGATGATATTTCTGTGTGACCTTCATCTTTAAGTTGCCATTCAACTTTATTAGTTATATCTTCAAGTTGTTGATATCTTACAGGGCGTTTTTCACATGATCTAACCAAACCGTTTAATATTTTTTCCCTTAAAAATTGTTCTCTTGTTCCGTCTTTTTTTACTACAATTAAAGGACTTACCTCTATATGTTCAAATGTTGTGAATCTTGTACCACAATTTTCGCATTCTCTTCTTCGACGAATTGCATTTGCGTCGTCTGCGTGACGAGAATCGACTACTCTAGAATGCGTTGAATTACATTTTGGGCATTTCATAATTGTCACCCTTTTCTATTTTAATTATTCTCAATTATACTATAAAATCATACGTTAAAAAAGAAAGCGCATTTGAGATAAATGGTTCAAAATGTGTAACCTATTTTTAAAAAGTGGCTATATTAACTTAAAAATGAAAACAAATATACTTAAATTTCTCTTCATTTAACAATTTGTCTAATGAAAATAGAAACATCTAAATTATTATTCTAAAGCTTTCTATAAAAAATTAAAACTGCCAACCTAATCCTTATGTTTGGATTTGATTGACAGCTTCAATATATTTATTTTTACCAATTTTAAACCGCTTCTACTGCACTTTGTGAATCAATTAATTTACCAATTTGTTCAGCTACTTCAACAACTCTATTTGAGTAACCCCATTCATTATCATACCAAGCAATTACTTTAACTTTATTATCTCCCATAACCATTGTTGATTGTGCATCAATAACAGCAGAGTTTGGATTAGTATTGAAATCTACTGAAACAAGTGGTTCAGTTTCTACATCTAACACACCATCTAGATTAGCATTTTTGAAAGCTTGATTTACTTCATCAACAGTAACATTTTTTTCTAAATCTACAACTAAATCCACAAGTGATACGTTTTTAGTTGGTACTCTTAAAGCCATACCATGTAATTTACCTTCAACTTCAGGTAGCACTTCTTTTAATGCTTTTGCTGCACCAGTTGAAGTCGGAATGATACTTTCATTACATGAACGCGCTCTGCGTAAATCTTTATGTGGGTTATCAATATTTTTTTGATCATTCGTAATAGCGTGAACTGTAGTCATTAGACCATTTACTATACCAAATTCATCATTTAAAACTTTGGCAACTGGTCCGATACAATTTGTTGTACAAGATGCATTACTAAAGATGTCAAATTCATTTACGTCTAATTTATCGTCGTTGACACCTTTAACTATCATTTGTACATGTCCACCTTTAGAAGGTCCAGTTAATAATACTTTTTTAGCACCTGCATTAATGTGTGCGATTGCTTTATCACCATGATTAAATTTACCAGTCGCTTCGATGACAACATCTATATCTAAGTCTTTCCATGGTAAATTTTCAGGATTTCTATCTGAAACTAATTTAATGTCTTGGTCCTTATATCTAATACCATCCTCAATAGCTTCTACTTTTTCATTATATTTACCATGTGTTGTATCATAATTGATAAGATGTGCAATTGTTTCAGGTGGGTAACTAGCATTAATTGCCTTTACATTTAAGTTATCATTTTGTAAAGCAATTCTTAACACCATTCTACCAATTCTACCCATTCCATTAATTGCAATATTTGTCGCCATTTAAATCACCCCTTGATCATTTATTTATATGTTATACTTTATGGCATTAGTATAACATAATAACATCATTTTGAAAGCGTTTACTTAAACTTTACAAAATATTTTTATAATCATATGTAATAAGCAAACATTATCAAAATAAAAACTCAATGCCCTTAAAAGACATTGAGTTTAAAATGATAATTTACTTTTCTATGAAACCTTGTTCGCTAAGTAATTTCTCTAGATTTTGCTTTAATTCTAATTTATCTCCTAAATTATCAATGACATGGTCAGCCATTCTACTTTTTTTATCTATAGAAATTTGACTATAAACACGTGCTTTTGCTTCTTCTTGGGTTAAGTCATTTCGCTCCATTAAACGATCAATTTGAATACTTTCAGAAGTATAAACAAGCCATACTTCGTCTACAGTATCTTGTAATTCATTTTCAAATAGAAGCGGGATATCCATTATGACATTATGGCCTTCTTCAATATATTGTTGTTTCTTTTCATCCATAATTTCTCTAACAATCGGATGTACAATTTCATTTAGCACTAATCGTTGATCAGGATTATTAAAGACTAAGTCTCCCATATACTTCCTATCCATTTCACCATTTTCATCGATAGCTTCTTCTCCGAATGTTTCTCTTACCTTTTCTAAACCTGTTGTACCTTTAGCAACTGCTTCTCTTGCAGCTGTATCTGCATCAATCACTTTAAATCCAAATGCAGTTAATAATTCAGATACAGTAGATTTGCCTGATGCAATACCACCAGTAAGTCCTATTACTTTTGACATATTTTCACGCTTCCTTTATTTCTGACAAGTCGGGCAATAGTGACTATTTCTTGATGCAATGACTTCAGTTTCGATTGGATGCCCACATACCTTGCAATATTTTTGTTTGTATACATTAAGATGTAGCTGCATTTCACCTGTTTTTCCATCAGCATGTCGATAATCCGAAATGCTGGTACCACCGTATTTTATACCCTCATTTAGTACTGAACGAACATGATAAAATACCATTTCTTTTTCTTGGTCAGTTAAACTTTGAGTTAGTCGATGTGGTTTTATACCTGCTCTAAATAAAGCCTCACAAGCATAAATATTTCCACAACCAGAAATGACTTTATGATCTAGAATAACCTGTTTAATCGGTTTTTTAATATAACTTTTTTTATTTGTACAATCTAAAAAATGTTGTAATGCATCATCATCAAATGGTTCTGGAGCTATTTTTAAAAATGATGGATAGGACTCAAAACTGCTAACATTTCTTATCTCTCCAAAACGTCTTATATCTGAATAAACTAATTTTTTGCCATTGTTTAGTTCAAATATCACTTGCCAATGTTTTCGATAATTAGGTGCAGTAATTTGTTCTAAATCATCTACAATGAAGAATCCACCAGCCATACCTAAATGACTAATTAAAATACGATTCTCATCATTTTGTTGAATATAAAAGACGATGTATTTACTTCTTCTGTCGATTTTTATAATTTTATATCCTTCAGTTAAACGTTTAAAACTATCAAGTTCGATTCCCTTGATTATGGTTTCTCTACCATTCTTTTTTCCATTAATAACACTTTCTGAGAATTTTACTTTATCAATAATTGTATTAATGGCGTATGGTTCAATACCTCGTTTAACATGTTCTACCTCAGGTAATTCTGGCATATTAATACCTTCCTTTATTTTGCGTCATACCAAGTTTCACCATAACTAGAATCTACCTTTAAAGGCACATCTAAATCAAGTGCTGATTCCATAGTATCTTCAACAAATTGACTAAATGAATCTACTTCTTCTTTTGGTACTTCAAATATCAATTCATCGTGTACTTGCAATAATAATTTTGCGTGATAATTGGTTGACTGTACTTCTTCATCAAATTTAACCATTGCAAGTTTAATAATATCAGCAGCACTACCTTGGATTGGCGTATTCATAGCAGTTCTTTCCGCAAAACTTCTTAAATTGAAGTTACGGCTTGTAATATCTGGAATATATCTACGGCGATGTAATAGTGTTTCTACATAGCCTTGTGCTTTAGCATCTTTAACAATATCTGACATATATTGTTTCACACCAGGAAAACTATCTAAATAATCATCGATAAAGATTTTTGCTTTTTTACGAGTTATACCTAAACTTTGACTCAATCCGTAATCACTAATACCATAAACGATTCCGAAATTAACAGCTTTTGCTTGTCTTCTCATCAGACTGTCTACTTCGTCCGCTTCTACATCAAACACTTTCATAGCAGTCGCTGTATGAATATCATGTCCATTTATAAATGCTTCTTTCATACTTTCATCTTGAGTAATATGAGCTAGTACTCTTAATTCAATTTGTGAATAGTCGGCAGATAAAATAACACTATCAGATGACGTAGGTTTGAATGCTTTTCTAATTTTTCTACCTTCTTCTAGACGGACTGGTATATTTTGTAAATTAGGATCAATACTAGATAATCTTCCAGTTTGAGCTAATGTTTGATTAAAACGTGTATGAATACGTTTGTCATCACTGATTACTTTTTGTAACCCTTCAACATAAGTCGATTGTAACTTAGATAACTGGCGATAATCTAAAATATAATCGATTATTGGATGTTGCCCTTGTAATTGTTCTAAAACATCAACTGCAGTTGAATAGCCTGTTTTAGTTTTTTTAATTACTGGTAATTGAAGTGTCTCGAATAATACTACACCTAACTGTTTTGGTGAATTGATATTAAACTCTTCTCCAGCAGCTTCATGTATGTTTTTAATTAGTATATCTAATTTTTCTTGAATTTCTTTTTCCATTTGTTGTAAATCTTTTGCATCAGTATAAATACCTATTTCTTCCATTTGGCTTAAAATACGGGCTAAAGGTAATTCTATATCTGCTAAAAGAGATACTTGGTTGTATTCTTTTAACTGACTTTCCATTTCAGTTTTAGAGGCAAAAATAGCTTCTATAATCGATGCCACATGCTTATTAAGAATAGCATTGTCAGGAACATGATGCTTTTTACCTTTACCATAAATCGTTATATTATCTTGAACATAATGTTGACCGTAATGTGTAACTACTGAGTTCACATCGTCAATTGTTCTAGATGGATCTATAATATAACTCGCTAGCATTACGTCAAATTCAATATTTTGTATGTCAATGTTTAATCTATGAGCAACAACATAAGTTTTCTTAGCATCGTATACTATTTTCTTTGTATTAGGATTTTCCAACCATTGTACTAAATTTTTATATTGTGAAATTTCATTTGCATCAATAACAACATGTAAATCTCCAGTATGGAAACCAAACTTAAGGATATTATCTCTTAAGTAGTTACTATTTTCTAATTCAAAATGAATGGTTGCTTCTTCTAAATTTGAAAAATCAACATGTTCAAAATTTGGTTCAATATCAAATTCCTTATCTTTCTGTTCCTCAGTAGCCTCTACATCTCCAATATCTGCAAGTAGTTGCTTAAATTCTAGCTTTTTAAAGAGCTCAATTTTATCTGATTCATCTACTTCAGAATCCATTTTAGTATCTGCTAATTTAACTTCAATTGGACTTTCAATATTAATTGTAGCTAAATCTTTACTCATTAAAGCGTCTTCTTTACTATTTTCGAGCTTTTCTTTTAATTTTTTACCTGATACATCATCTAAATGATCGTATACACCTTCTACAGTATTAAATTGATTAAGTAGCTTAATCGCTGTCTTTTCACCAACACCTGCCACGCCTGGTATATTATCAGATGTATCACCCATTAAACCTTTCATATCAATAATTTGGTTAGGTGTTAAACCATTATATTTTTCTGCAATAAACTCTGGAGTATAATGATCAACATCTGTAACACCTTTTTTTGTATAGTAAATAGTTACATGATCAGTAGCAAGTTGAGTTAAATCTCGATCGCCGGTAATAATTATCGTTTCAAAGCCAGCTTCATCAGCTTCGCGGCTCAATGTTCCTATAATATCATCGACTTCATAATTTTCTAACTCATATCTTTTAATATGGTAAGCGTCCAATAATTGACGGATGTATGGGAATTGCTCACTTAGTTCTGCTGGCGTTTTTTGTCTTCCACCTTTATATTCACTATATTTAGAATGTCTGAAAGTTGTCTTTCCTGCGTCAAACGCCACTAAAAAGTGATTGGGTTGTTCTTCTTTTAGAATTTTCTCTAGTAACATTGCAAAGCCATATACTGCATTTGTATGTATGCCTGCCTTATTTGAAAGTAATGGCAAAGCATAGAATGCTCTAAAACTTAAACTATTACCATCAATTAATACTAATTTATTCACTATCTAAACCTCCAGCACATATTTAAATATATTTTATCATAAACAAGGTACTGTCAATAAATATTAAGTACCGTTATTCAGTTTCTGCTATTTCTACATATTAAAAAACATCCTAATATGAGCGTTAACCCACATTAGGATGTTTCATTATAATTGATTTAATCTTCATCAATAAAAGATACTTTAAATGTAGACCCTTTATTTAATTGACTATCAACACTAATTCTACCATTATGTGCTTCGACAATGTGTTTAGTTATAGATAAACCTAAACCAGTGCCTCCAGAATCTCTACTTCGAGCTTTATCTACTCTATAAAATCTTTCGAAAATATGCTTTTGTTCTTCCTGAGTAATTCCTATACCAAAATCTTGAATTTGTAAATTTACTTTCTTACCTTGACGATATACCTTTACAATTACTTCACTATCATTTGTTGAATAGTTAATTGCATTAGATAATAAATTAGTTATAACTTGAGCTATTTTATCTTCATTCGCTTTAAAAATAACATCATTTTCTATTTCTGGTATGATGTCGATATTTTTACTTTGTGCTTGATTTTGTAAATGTTCAATTGTTGTATAAGCTAGTTCAGAAAGATTTAAATAACTGGTTGCGATATCTGTTTGTTGCTCAATATGCGATAAGTCTAGTAAATCCATCACAAGTGACTCAATTCTATTTGATTCTTTTAAAATGATATTTAGGAACATATTTAATGATTCTTCATCATTTTTAGCGCCTTCTATTAGCGTTTCTGCAAACCCTTTAATTGAAGTGATAGGCGTTTTAAGTTCATGTGACACATTAGCAACAAATTCACGACGCAAATTCTCCAATTTTTGGATATTAGTAATATCATGTAATACAACTACCATACCTTGAAGTTTCTTTTTAGATTTTGAGAGTATCGGTACACAAGAAACATCAAAATACTTTGTATGTACGTTATTGATATCTACTTCAATTTGTTCATAAATAACTTTCTCTGTTCTAAAACTTTCTAGTATTAATTTCTCAATTGGATCGTTAATAAAACCAATATAACTTTTATTTTCAACACTTTGTTCAGGACTAAACACTTCATAATAAGCTGAATTAGCTACAACTATATCTCCATGTTTATCTATCATAAGTACAGAACTAGGAATGTTTTCTAAAGTTGTTTTCAGTCTATTAGATTGTATTTTTTGTCTGTTATTCAATTTTTGTAAACGTCTTGCGAGTTCATTTGTTGTAACAAATAATGCTTTTGTTTCTTTAACGTTACTTTCTGGTACACGTACATGATAATGGCCATCAGCTAAAAGAGAAGTTGCATAGGTTACTTCATTAATAGGTCTTATATATGTACGATGAATACTTCTACTTGCTAGATATTCAGTGATTAATACTATAATCCCTACAATTGATAAGTACTTCCACATTTCTTTTTGTAAATCTATTATTTCATCATTAATACCACTTATGTATACAGTTTTATCTCCAATTTGACTTTTAAATGTATATTTTAACCCTAGTTTTGTATTTTTATGAATTAAATTGGAAGGATTTGCTTCGTTATCTATCCGTCCATCTAATGAACTATTTTTATCAGTTGTAAAAATAGTTTTTTCATTTTTCTTAATGACAATTAAATTTTTTTGATTGTTTGCAATATTTTTAATTTCATTCTGTTTATCACTATTATACATACTAATATAGTTGCGTGATTCTTTTTCAAGTTCTTTAGTCTGACTTTGAGTTAATGTTTGATAAATCATGTTGTGGACAATAGCACCCAAACCTATAAAGCTAATGATTGTGATAGTACTAATTAAAAGTAATATGCGATGATAAAACTTTAACATTATCTTTTAGGACGCTCCAATTTATATCCTAATCCTCGTACAGTTTTAATTAATTTAGGTTGTTTAGGGTTTTCTTCTAATTTGTCTCTTAAATGACTAATATGAACATCAACGATACGTGAATCGCCAGCAAACTCATAATTCCACACAGAATTTAACATATGCTCTCTAGTGATTACTCGTCCTTGTCGTTCAATCAGATAAAGTAATAACTCAAATTCTTTAGGCGTTAATTCTAATAATTCATCATCTTTATAAACTTCAAAAAATTCTGGTCTAATTCGAATAGAGTCGATAATGATATCTTCCTCATCGCCTTCACTCTGTTCTATTTCATTTACAAATTGAGAGCGTCTTAAAATAGCCTTCACTCTTGCCACTACCTCTCTTGGTGAGAAAGGTTTAGTCATATAATCATCAGCACCAAGTTCTAAACCTAACACTCTATCAAATTCATCATCTTTAGCTGTTAGCATAAGAATAGGTACTAAATTTTTATCAGATCTAATCGTTTTACAAACCTCAATACCATCTTTTTTAGGTAACATAACATCTAATACAATTAAATCCGGTTGAGATGATTCAACTTTTTGTAATGCTTCTTCACCGTCATAGGCTACTTCTACTATGTATCCGGCTGTTTCTAAATTATATTTGAGTAAAGTAACGATTGATTGTTCATCGTCAACGACTAATACTTTTTGTGACATGGTGTGCCTCCCCGTTTAAATTACATGTTTATTATAACTGATGTTTAAATAGAAATAATATACCTATACATCAAATTTACATAAACTTAACAATTAAATTAATACAAAGCTTTTATTAAGCTAATATATGAAAAATATTGTCTTTTCATTAATTAAGCTATCATTTTTTTATAAGAAATGATATTAAAAACTAATAATTTACAAAATCTTAATAAAAAGACGAATTGGTTTCCCAATCCGTCTTTTCTTGTATCTTATTATTTTAAGTTTTTAATTAATTCATCAGCAAATTCTGAAGTTGAAACTTCTTTTGCACCATCCATTAAACGTGCAAAGTCATAAGTAACAATTTTAGAAGCAATTGTTGCTTCGATAGATTCTGTAATCTTATCAGCAGCTTCTTGCCAACCTAAATGTTCTAACATTAATACTGAACTTAATAATTCAGATGATGGATTTACTTTATTTAATCCAGCATATTTAGGAGCAGTACCATGTGTTGCTTCGAAAATAGCATGACCAGTTTCATAGTTAATGTTAGCGCCTGGTGCGATACCAATACCACCAACTTGTGCAGCTAATGCATCTGAAATATAGTCACCGTTTAAGTTCATTGTAGCAACTACTTCATGTTCTGAAGGACGAGTTAAAATTTGTTGTAAGAAGATATCAGCGATTGAATCTTTAACAATAATTTTACCTTCTTGTTCCGCTTTTGATTGTGCTTCATTAGCAGCGTCTTTACCTTCTTTTTCAACAATTTTATCATATTGTTGCCAAGTAAATACTTGATCACCAAATTCGTTATGAGCTAAATCATAACCCCATTGTTTGAATGAACCTTCAGTGAATTTCATGATATTACCTTTATGAACTAAAGTTACTGCTTTACGATTATTATCGATAGCGTATTGAATCGCCGCTCTTACTAATCTTTCAGTACCTTCTTTTGAAACTGGTTTAATACCAATACCTGAAGTTTCAGGGAAACGAATATTTGTTGCGCCCATTTCGTCTTGTAAGAAATCAATTACTTTTTTAACTTCTGGAGTACCTTCTTTAAATTCAATACCAGCATAAATATCTTCTGTATTTTCACGGAAAATAACCATATCAACATCTTGTGGACGTTTAACTGGTGATGGTACACCTTGGAACCAACGTACAGGACGTAAGCATGTAAATAAATCTAACTCTTGTCTTAAAGCAACGTTTAATGAACGAATACCTCCGCCGATTGGAGTTGTTAAAGGACCTTTAACAGCAATTAAATATTCTTTAATTGTATCTAAAGTTTCTTTAGGTAACCATTCTCCAGTATTGTCATATGCTTTTTGTCCAGCTAGTACTTCTTTCCACTCAATACGTTTTTCACCGTTATAAGCTTTTTCAACTGCTGCGTCAATCACGCGGCTAGCTGCATTCCAAATATCTGGTCCGATTCCGTCACCAATAATAAACGGAATAATTGGTTCGTTAGGTACATTTAAACCGTCGTTAGTTTTAGTAATTTTTTCTGCTGTCATACATTTGACCTCCAAGTAATTTTAATAAAATTCATTTTACAATATAAATGATTAATTATCTTTCTTCAATAGGTAGATATTTGCGATCAGTTTCACCAATATAATTAGCTCTTGGACGCATAATTCTATTATCTCTATATTGTTCTAAGATATGCGCAATCCAGCCTGATGTACGACTTACTGCGAAAATTGGTGTGAATAAGTCATGTGGAATATCCATACTGTGATATACAGTAGCACTAAAGAAGTCAACATTTGGAATTAATCCTTTTTCTTCTTTAATACGTTTTTCAATAGCTAATGACATTTCATATAATTCACTTTTACCAGTTTCTTCAGTGATTTTTCTACTCATTTCGCGTAAATATTTGGCACGTGGATCTCCTTCTTTATATACACGGTGACCAAATCCCATAATTTTTTCTTTATTAGCAAATTTTTCATCTAAATACTTGTCTACATTATCTAAAGAACCTACTTCTTGTAACATTGCCATTACACGTTCATTAGCACCACCATGTAAAGGTCCTTTTAATGAACCTACAGCAGCAACAATACCAGAATACATATCTGATAATGAAGATACTGCACAACGAGCAGTAAATGCAGATGCGTTTAACTCATGATCAGCATGTAAGATTAATGCTTTATTAAATGCTTCTTCTTCGATATCTGTAGGTAGTTCACCTTTAAGCATATATAAGAAGTTCGCTGCATAACTTAAATCAGAATTTGGTTTAAGTGGTTCTTTACCTTCACGTACTCGTGAAAATGCA
The DNA here is from genome assembly GCF_001808005.1 of Staphylococcus sp. HMSC13A10. Taxonomy (NCBI): domain Bacteria; kingdom Bacillati; phylum Bacillota; class Bacilli; order Caryophanales; family Staphylococcaceae; genus Staphylococcus; species Staphylococcus sp. HMSC13A10. The sequence continues at coordinate 276,063 of NZ_KV791884.1, forward strand.
GTTACTAATGAAGCTACTTTTGCTTGAATACGAATAGCTCTTTCATATTTCTTATCATCAGATTCATCTTCAGCATCTGGATCAAAATGAGCAATGTATGAAACTGAAGTACGTAAAGCTGTCATTGGATGTACTTTATCAGTTACATATTCTTCAAAGTGTTTGTATACTCTTGGATTTAGAGTCATATACTCATATAATTTAGACTTAAGTTCTTGTAGTTCTTCTTTATTTGGAAGTCTATAATTCCATAATAAAAAAATAATTTCTTCGAATTGGGCATTTTCAGCAAGATCATCAATATCATATCCTGCATAAGTTAATTGGCTATCTATAATTGAACTGATTTTAGTTTCAGCTGCAATTACCCCTTCCAAACCTCTTTGTAATTCTGCCATGATAAATTTCCCCTTTACTATTTCTTTATGAAATGGCTTTCAAATAGTATTATAGCTAATTATTAAGATTTTGTGAAACAAATAAATCTCTTAAATCATGAATAATTACTATTGCCCAATGGTTTCACTATGGTCGAATAGCTCTTGAAATGGCTTTATATCAGTATTTCAAAACATAAATTTGTATGAGATTCTAAATAGATAAGAAAGTTTTTATTTGGTTATCGTGTATGATTACAAATTTCTAATTATAAGGCAGTGTATTTCGACACTTTTTTATTAAATGAATTGTATAAAAACCAATATAAGTGCATAATATAATTATATAAAAAGTAAGGGAGAGGTCTTATGGCTGAAAATCTACAAAGAGAATTGAGCAATCGTCATGTGCAATTAATTGCCATCGGTGGCGCTATTGGGACAGGATTATTCCTGGGTGCTGGACAAACGATTGCTATGACGGGTCCCTCAATATTACTCACGTATATCTTTATTGGATTCATGCTTTTCATGTTTATGCGTGGGTTAGGCGAAATTATAATTCAAAATACTAATTTTAAATCTTTTGCAGACGTAACTAACAAATACATTGGACCATTTGCTGGATTTGTTACAGGTTGGACTTATTGGCTATGTTGGATTATAACAGGTATGGCAGAAGTAACTGCTGTAGCTAAATATGTTAGTTTTTGGTTCCCTGCAGTTCCCAATTGGATAAGCGCATTATTTTGCGTTTTAGTTCTAATGTCATTTAACTTGCTTAGTGCTAAATTATTTGGAGAATTAGAATTTTGGTTCTCTATCATTAAAATCGTCACTATTTTAGGTTTAATTGTTGTAGGTGCCGTCATGATTTTATTTGCATACAAAACTCAGTTTGGTCATGCAAGTTTAACTAATTTATATAGTCATGGAATATTCCCTAAAGGTGCATCAGGCTTCTTTATGTCATTCCAAATGGCAGTATTCTCTTTCGTTGGTATAGAAATGATAGGTGTAACTGCTGGTGAAACAAAAGATCCTGAATCAACAATTCCTAAGGCAATAAATAGTGTACCTATTCGTATTCTAGTATTTTACGTAGGTGCCCTAGCTGTTATCATGTCAATTATTCCTTGGGATAAGGTTGATCCTGATAACAGTCCATTCGTTAAGTTATTTACTTTAATTGGTATTCCATTTGCAGCTGGATTAATCAACTTTGTAGTATTAACTGCAGCAGCGTCATCTTGTAATAGTGGTATATTCTCAAATAGTAGAATGTTATTTGGTTTATCAGATAAAAAGCAAGCGCCACCTGCTTTTAGTAAAACTAATAAAAATGGTGTGCCTCATGTAGCAATCATTGGTTCATCAGCATTATTACTAATTGCAGCATTATTAAATTATATCTTCCCAGATGCAACATTAGTATTTACTTATGTTACTACTTTATCGACTGTATTATTCTTAATCGTATGGGCATTAATTATTGTCGCTTATATTAATTACAGTAGAAAGAATCCAAAATTACATAAAGAATCTATATATAAATTACCTGGTGGTAAATATATGGGCTATGTGATTTTAATATTCTTCATCTTAGTATTTGGGTTATTATTTGTTAATGAAACAACTAGACGTGCAATTTACTTAACGCCTTTATGGTTCATATTGTTAGGTTTCATGTATTGGAGATATAAAAAAGAATCTCAAAAACTGAATGATTAATTTATCATTGAGTTGAGTTTTAAACTTAAAAGAGTCAGTAAATGAGTTTTATAAATTCATTTACTGACTTTTTTGTATAATTATTTTATTTTAATTTACCTATACATATTAAAAAGGATCGTAACTACCAAGTTAAAATACTTAGTTGTTACAATCCTTTTTGCATTTTCAATTATCTAGACGATAACTTTATATATTATAGTACGTTAGCATAACCTTCGAATACTTTACCGTTTGCAGCATCTACAGTAACTAACATATCATTTTTAATTTCTTTAGTAGCATTTTCAACACCTACAACTGTTGGAATACCTTTTTCAAGGCCAACGATTGCACTAGGTGATGTAATACCATTTTCTTCTGTAATTAAACCGATAGCTTGGTCTACATATGGTACTAATGTTTCATCTACAGAGTTTGTAACGATGATTTTGTCGCTTAAATCAACATCTTTTAAATCACTTGCTGAATCAGCAACAATAGCAGTACCTACAACTGATCCACGGCCAACACCTTGCCCTTTAGCAATTTCGTCACCAACTAAATGGATTTTCATCATATTTGTTGTACCTTTTTCACCTGTTGGAACACCTGCAGTAATAATGATTAAGTCACCATTTTGTACTCTTTCTGTTTCAACAGCAGTTGCTACTGCATTATTTAATAATGCATCTGTGTTCTTACGTCCTTCTTTAACTACAGGATAAACACCCCATACAATCGCACATTGACGAGCTGTTTTTTCACTAGGAGTAACAGCAATAATATCTGAATGTGGACGATATTTAGAAATAGTACGTGCAGTTGAACCACTTTCTGTTGCAGCTACAATTGCTTTAACATTTAAGTTTAGAGCTGTATGAGCTACTGAAATACCAATAGCATTTACTAGTGAAGTTTCAACTAATTTAGTTCTATCAGATAATAATTTTTTATAATCTTGTGCTGCTTCTGCAGATACTGCAATGTTTCTCATAGTTTTAACTGCTTCTTCAGGATATAAACCTGCAGCTGTTTCACCAGATAACATTACTGCGTCTGTACCATCATAAATAGCATTTGCAACGTCACTAGCTTCTGCACGTGTTGCACGTGGGTTACGTTGCATTGAATCTAACATTTGTGTTGCAGTAATAACTGGTTTACCTAATTTGTTACATTTTCTAATTAAATCTTTTTGAACCATAGGTACTTTTTCAGGTGGAATTTCAACACCCATGTCACCACGAGCAACCATTAAACCATCAGATACTTCAAGAATTTCTTCAATATTGTCAATACCTTCTTGGTTTTCAATTTTAGGGAAGATTGTAATATTAGCTTTTTCTTGTTCTAAGATTTCACGGATATCTAATACGTCACTTGGACGACGAACAAAGCTTGCTGCGATAAAGTCTACATCTTCTTTGATACCGAATCTAATATCATCAGCATCTTTATCAGTGATACCTGGTAAATTTACTTTAACACCTGGTAAGTTAACACCTTTTTTATTTTTTAGTTCACCAGTGTTTAAAATGTCACATTTTACTTCACCATTATCATGATCAATATCTTTAACTTGTAATTCTACTAAACCATCGTCTAATAAAATGTATGATCCTACTTGTACATCATTAATTAAGTTGTCGTAAGTTACAGAGAACTTTTTAGGTGTACCTTCTACTTCACTCATACTTACAATAACTTCTTTACCTTTTTCTAATTCGATAACGCCATCTTTCATGTTATGAGTACGAATTTCTGGTCCTTTAGTATCTAAAAGAATAGCTACAGTTTTATTTAAACGTTTAGCCACTTTACGAATTGTATCAATTCTACCTTTATGTTCTTCATGACTACCATGTGAAAAGTTTAAACGTGCCACGTTCATACCAGCGTTAATTAATTTTTCAATCATTTCTTCTGATTCAGATGCTGGTCCAATAGTACATACAATTTTAGTTTTTCTCATTTTATAATCCTCCTGAAATTTATATAGATAACTCTTTAGCTAGTTGGTAAATTTGTTTATCAAATTTATGATCAGAATGACCAAAGATTTCATCAAATGGTGTCGCAGTTAATTGGTTATGTTTAATACCAACACCTTTAGCTGTTTCACCACTCATTAATAATTCAACCGCATGTCCACCTAATCGTGATGCTAATACACGATCAGCACCAGATGGGCTACCGCCACGTTGAATGTGACCCAATACTGACACTCTAGTATCAATATTTATATATTTACTTAATTCTTCAGCACATTCTTGTCCGCTCATACAACCTTCAGCAACCATAACGATTGAATGTTTTTTACCTCGTTTAATTCCTTGTTCAATCTTCTCAGCCACTTCTTTAATTTCTGTATTAACTTCTGGTACAACAATTGTTTCTGCACCAACAGATAAGCCAGCCCAAAGTGCTAAGTCACCACAATCACGTCCCATTACTTCAACGATAAATGTTCTAGCATGACTTGAAGCTGTATCTCTAATTTTATCGACTGAATCAATAATTGTATTAAGCGCAGTATCAAATCCAATAGTAAAGTCAGTACCGTTAATATCATTATCAATCGTTCCAGGAATACCGATTGTTTGTATTTCTTTACACTCTTCGCTAATGCGTTGAGCACCACGGTAACTTCCGTCTCCACCGATTACTACTAAACCTTCAATTTCTCTTTTACGTAGATTCTCGATTGCTACTTTACGTACATCTTCTTCTTTGAATTCTGGACATCTTGCTGAGAATAAGAATGTCCCACCACGTTGAATTGTATCTCCAACTGAGCCTAATTCAAGTTTATGAATATCGTCTTCAACTAAACCTTGATAACCATGATATACACCATAAACTTCAATATTATTGTAAATTGCTGTACGTACAACTGCTCTAACAGCAGCATTCATCCCCGGTGAATCTCCACCGCTAGTCAAAACTGCAATTTTCTTCATGACGACATACCTTCCTATATCTAGTTTTATCTTCAACTCTAAATTACCATAAATTTTTTACTTCTTCCATCAAAAGAAAGTACTTATGTAGATGTAAACGTTTTTAATTATGAATTTTATATTAACAATAATAAAAATAGAGCAATAGTCTTCATTTTAACTATCACTCTATCTAATATTTATTCTACATAAGATCCAATATTTCTAAATTTATTAAAACGATCTTCTGCTAATTCATCTTTATTAAGTTTTTCTAATTCATCTAAATGTGCCACAAAAGCCTCTTTAATAGTTTGAGCTTGTTCTTCAACTTCTTTGTGCGCACCGCCTAAAGGTTCTTTAATTACGTCATCTATAACATCAAGTTGGTGTAAATCATTCGCCGTAATTTTCATTGTTTCTGCAGCTATTTTGGCTAAATTGCTATCTTTCCATAATAATGCAGCAGCTCCTTCAGGAGATATAACAGAGTATGTACTATTTTCAAGCATTAATACTCTATTAGCAATACCGATACCTAGCGCACCACCACTACCACCTTCACCGATGACTATTGCAATGACAGGCACTTTGAGTGAGGCCATCTCAATCAAATTGGTAGCAATTGATTCACTTTGTCCTCTTTCTTCTGCTGCTTTACCAGGATACGCTCCTTTAGTATCAATAAATGTAAAAATAGGTCTGTTAAATTTTTCTGCTTGTTTCATCAAGCGTAATGCTTTTCGATAGCCTTCTGGATGTGCCATACCAAAATTACGATAAATATTATCTTTGGTATCTTTACCTCTTTGCTGTCCAACTACAGTAACAGCTTTACCATTTAAATAACCAATACCACCAATCATTGCTGGGTCATCTCTAAAATTACGATCGCCATGTAATTCTATAAATGAATCAAAAATCTTTGGTATATAATCTAATGACGTAGGTCTTTCTTGCAACCTTGCAATTTGAACTCTATCCCACGGTTTCAAATTTGTATACACTTTTTTAGTTTCGCGTTCTAAAGAAGCTTCTAACATATCGATTTCTTCTTGCAAATCAACATCGTTTTTTTCTTGAGATTCTTTTAATGAATCAATTTTCTTTCTTATTTCAAAAAGTGGCTTTTCAAAATCAAGCATTAGTTTCTCACCTCTTGATGTAGATTTAAAATATTAGCAAGTGTAGTTCTCATATCTTTTCGATGTATCACTTTATCTAGTTGACCATGCTCTAATAAAAATTCTGCTGTTTGGAAATCTTCAGGTAATTTTTCATTAATTGTTTGTTCAATTACTCGACGTCCTGCAAAGCCTATTAGTGCTTTTGGTTCACTTAGATTGATATCACCAACTGATGCAAAACTAGCAGATACACCACCTGTAGTAGGATTAGTGATATAAGAAATATAAAGTAAACCTGCATCTGAATGTTTCTTTAGTGAAACACTTGTTTTACCCATTTGCATTAAAGAAATAATACCCTCTTGCATACGGGCACCACCACTGGCAGAGAATAAAATAAATGGTAAACGTTGTTCTGTGCAAAAATCAATAATTCGACAAATCTTCTCACCAACAACTGACCCCATACTTCCCATTCTAAAACGAGCATCCATAACTGCCACACCATACTTAACACCATCTAATTCGGCAGTACCTGTTACTACAGCTTCATTTAAGTCAGTTTTTTTCTGATCTTTTTCAATTTTTTCAATGTATCCAGGGAAATCTAATGGATTTGCAGAAGTCATCCCTTTATCAAATTCATTAAATGTACCTTCATCAGAAATCGCTTCAATGCGTTTATATGCAGATAAAGAAATATGATGGTCACAATTAAAGCATACATTTAGGTTTTCATCTAATTCTTTGGTATACATAATTTTTTTACATTTTGGACATTTAGTCATGATTCCTGCTGGTACGTCATTTTGTTTTGAGTCTTGAACCGTTAAATATTTCTTTTTCTTTGTTCGATTAAAAAAATCTTTAAACATAGGGAAACCTCCAAAAACCTTTGACCCTTATTAGGCTTAATTTTTTCATGTAGATTATATTGTTATGTATAAAATGAATAAATTATAACAAAAGTGAGAGAGAAAAATATAAAACTACTTTTGAATATGATTAGGTATATTATCATCTTTAACCTAGTTAAAACGATACCGTTTTACATTTTTCTTAAAACATATACAACTATTTTTTTAGTATGACATGTTTATTAATCTCCCACTCTCATTACAACTATAATTATTTTAAGTCTGTTAATTTCATTGTTTTATCATACACATCTTGTGGGTCAACTTCAATTCTAGCAACACCTGATTCCATAGCCGCTTTAGCAACTTCTCTAGCTACAGATGGCGCTACACGTTTATCAAATGGACCAGGAATACAATAATTTGGCTCTAATTCATCACTTTGAATTAAGTCTGCAATAGCTTCTACGGCAGCTTTTTTCATTTCTTCATTAATATGTGTTGCCTCAGTATCTAAAGCACCTCTAAAAATACCAGGGAATGCTAATACGTTATTGATTTGGTTAGGATAATCTGAACGACCTGTTCCAACTACTTTAGCTCCAGCTTCTTTAGCATCATTAGGATTGATTTCTGGGTTAGGGTTAGCCATTGCAAAGATTATTGGATCTTTAGCCATACTTTCTACCATTTCTTTAGATAATAAATCTGCAATAGAAACACCAATGAAGACATCTGCATCTTGAATAACTTCACTCAATTCGCCTTCTATTTTGTCTTTATTAGTCCACTTAGCTACATATTCTTTAGTATCATTCATACCATAACTTCTGCCTTCAAATATGGCACCTCTAGAATCACACATAACCATATTTCTCACACCGTATGAATATAACAGTTTTACAATTGCAATACCTGCTGCACCAGCTCCGTTGAGGACAACTTTAATGTCGGCTAAATCTTTATCTACAATTCTTAAGGCATTAATCAAGCCTGCTGTAGTTACAATAGCTGTACCGTGTTGATCGTCGTGAAAAACAGGAATATTAGTTTCTTTTTTTAATCTTTCCTCAATTTCAAAACAACGCGGCGCTGAAATATCCTCTAAATTGATGCCTCCATAGTTAGGTTGAAGTAATTTTACAGTATTAATAATCTCATCAGTATCTGTTGTATTAAGCGCAATTGGAACACCATTAACACCAGCAAAACTTTTGAATAATACTGCTTTACCTTCCATAACTGGAATACTTGCTTCCGGACCGATATTCCCTAATCCTAAAACAGCAGTACCATCTGTTACTACAGCAACTGTATTACCTTTTATAGTATAGTCATAAACTTTTCTTTTATCTTCATGTATTTCTTTACAAGGTTCGGCTACACCAGGTGAATAAGCTAAACTTAATTCATCTTTGTTTGTAACTTTGACATTAGGTGTTACTTCTAATTTACCTTGATTCTTTTTATGCATTTCTAATGCTTCATCTCTTAAAGACATGCTATTCAACCCCTATTTATTTTTTTAGAATTAACTGAGTAAACAATTATCCATCATTTTTAACTGTAAACAGATTGCATTAACAATGTACTTTTAAAATGTATTTAAAAATGTCAAAAATTTAGCAACTAGCTAAACTTTGAATCAACATTTCTTCGTTACTTTTATAATTATTTTTTCTGCTGATCATTCATATTTTATCATTATTTTATGTATAAGATAATGACAATTACAAACAAATAGTACAAAAAACAATTACAAAAATAAACTGATGATTAAAATATAAATCATCAGTTTACTATATCATAATTTAATAGTAGTTAAAAGTTATATAAATCGGATATCACTAGGTTTGAATAACTGTATTAGTTCCCTCATATTTTCAGAATTTTTATTAATAAATCCTATACGTGACATTCGCTTAGATTCATCATCATATGCTTGTACTTCAATAGTTTGTTTTGTCTTTTCTTGGTCAATATATTGTTCAAATCCTTTTGCTTGTTCAATATGTCTTACGATAATTTGATTTGAATGTGTGAGTTTATGTGTCTCAAACGCTTCTTCACTGTATATGTCATTAATAATAAGCTGATTCTTACCATTTCTTTTATCAAATTTCCCTTGTATGACATAAATGTGTTCTTCTGACAACTCAAGTTCATATTTTTTAAATTGATCTGGGAAGATAACTCCATCCATCAAATGTAGACCATCATTTAATGTCACAAAAGCCATATTTTGCCCATTTTTTGTTCTGATACGCTTAATTTGATCAAATTGCACTAATATAGGATGGTAATTTTGAGCGTTATTCAATCTGTAAATAGTTAAATATTGCTTTTTATTAAATTCTTTTTCTACTGGATGTTTCGAAATATAAAAACCTAAATATTCTTTCTCATATTCGCTGATTAGTTTGTCTGGTAATTCATCTTTTTCTTCATAATCTTGTTTAGGCGTGAAGAAATCAAATAACATATCATCTTGTTCAATATCAGTAACTTGATCAATAACTTGGTCAATGGACTGTAATAACGTAGCACGGTTTTTACCAAATGTGTCAAACGCACCTACTAAAATCAATGACTCTAATAATTTCCTAGTTTTGACTCGTTTAGGTAATCTTCTGGCAAAATCAAAGAAATCTTTAAATTCACCGTTTTGATATCGTTCGTCAACAATAAGTTTAACGCTTTGATATCCAACACCTTTAATAGCACCTAACGATAAATAAATTCCGTCAGATGTTGCTTTATAGAACCAATGACTTTCATTGATATTAGGAGGCAATATCTTAATATTTTGATGCTTCGCTTCATCAATCATTGCTGACGTTTTTTTCTCACTACCAATAACATTACTCAATATATTAGCGTAAAAGTAATTTGGATAATGAACTTTTAGATAACTCATAATATATGCAATTTTAGAGTAACTAACGGCATGTGCTCTTGGGAAACCATAGTCAGCAAATTTCAATATTAAATCGAATATTTGTTTACTCATATATTCGTCATACCCATTTTGTAACGCACCATCAACAAAGTGTTGTCTTTCACTTTCTAGCACTGCTCTATTTTTCTTACTCATAGCACGTCTTAAAATATCTGCTTCGCCATAACTGAAGTTTGCGAACTTACTTGCTATTTGCATTATTTGTTCTTGATAAATGATTACGCCATAAGTACTTTTTAAAATGGGTGCTAAATCTTCATGTAGATACTGAACTTTAGAAGGATCATGTCTGCGTGTAATGTATGTAGGGATCTCTTCCATCGGCCCAGGTCTATATAATGATGTGACGGCAACAATGTCTTCGAAATGTTCGGGCTTCAATTTTTTCAATACACTTCTAACACCATCAGATTCTAATTGGAAAATACCTGTCGTATCACCTTGGGATAATAATTCAAACACTTTATTATCATTAAATGGAATTTGTTCAATATCTATATCAATGTTCAAATCTTTTTTCACTTGGTTCAGAATTTGATGTATAATTGATAGATTTCTAAGTCCTAAAAAGTCGATTTTCAATAGACCAATACGTTCTGCCTCAGTCATTGTCCATTGTGTAAGCAATCCAGTATCCCCTAATGTCAATGGCGCATATTCATAAAGTGCGTGATCATTAATAATAATACCTGCTGCATGAGTTGAGGTATGACGTGGGAGTCCTTCTAATTTTTTACACAAATCAAACCAACGTTCATGTCGATAATTTCTATGAACGAATTGTTTAAAATCGTCATTTTGATATGCTTCATCTAAAGTTATCCCTAATTTATGTGGAATGAGTTTAGAAATTTCATTTAATGTTATTTCATCAAATCCCATAATACGGCCTACATCTCTAGCCACAGCTCTAGCTAATAAATGTCCAAATGTCACTATTCCAGAAACATGAAGTTGACCATATTTTTCTTGGACGTATTGAATAACTTTTTCACGTCTTGTATCTTCAAAGTCAATATCAATATCAGGCATTGTTACACGTTCAGGATTTAAAAATCTTTCAAAAAGTAAATTGAATTTTATTGGGTCAATTGTAGTAATTCCTAATAAATAACTTACTAGTGAACCAGCAGATGAACCACGACCAGGTCCAACCATTACATTATGTGTTTTAGCATAATGAATTAAGTCACTTACAATAAGGAAGTAATCTTCAAATCCCATATTCGTAATAATGGCATATTCGTGTTTTAATCTGTCTATATAATGAGGATGATTAAGATTCCAATTTTTTAGTTGTTCTTCTAACTTCATCCATAGATATTTTTTTGAAGTTTCACCATTAGGTGTTTCAAATTGCGGTAGTAGTGATTGGTGATAATTGAGTTCTGCAGTACATAATTGAGCTATTTCATCAGTTTTTCTAAAAATGGATGTATCTAAACCAAGATTATGTATTTCTTCCGAAGTGTAAAAATGCTCGTCAAAATCTTCCTGTTCCCCTACTAAATCAAGCTTACTATTATCTTTAATTGCTTGTAATGCAGTTATTGTATCTGCATCTTCTTTATTTAAATAACGTGCAGTATTTAACCATACACACTCTCTATTGTTTATTTGGACTGAATTTTGATTTATGTAAACATGTTGCTTAAAATCAAAAGACTCAATTAATTGTTGATGTTGTTCTTCTGCATTTTTAAAAATAATAATTAAATTTGCTTCGTATCGTTTTAACCAATCAATTGAAATATCTACTTTCTCTTTCATTTTTATCGCTGAAGATAATTGATATAAATCTTTTAAACCATCATTATTTTGAGCTAATAATACTGTTTCTATTTGATATAAACCATCAGTTAATAATACAGTCATCCCAAATACAGGATGAATACCCGCTTCGATACAAGCATCATAAAACTTAGGATAGCCATACAAAACATTTGTATCTGTAATTGCAAGTGTATCTACACCTTCTCTTTTGGCCTTTTCAACTGCGTCTGTAATTTTCAAACTGGAGTTTAATAAATCATAGGCCGTATGAATATTTAAATATGCAACCATGTTTGTATGACTCCTTTCTTTAAGTGATTGTACTTATAATTTTTGACGTAAAGCTTTGGCTAGCAAATCAAATTCTTCCCAACTATAAACAGAAACGCCAGAAGCATTAGGATGGCCTCCACCGCCAAAATCACTGGCAACATCATTTATGACAAATTGTCCTTTAGAACGTAGACGACAACGAATTTGATCTCCTTCATCTACACCGAACATCCAGATTTTAAGACCACGGATATCAGCAATGGTATTGACGAACTGTGACGCTTCATTAGATTTAATATTAAACTGTTCTAAATCATCTTTAGTTATACGCACTTGACAATAGCCATCTTCAAATAACTCAAAGTTTTGTAAAACATAACCTTGGAATGGCATTAATCTAGGGTCTTTTTCAGACATTTTATTAAGCTCAGCATTATGATCAAATGGGAATCCAATTAGTCTTCCAGCAATTTCCATTGTGTGTTGTGTCGTATTATTAAATAAGAATCTTCCTGTATCCCCTACAATACCTAAATAAAGCACACGTGCAACGTCCGCATTGATGATGCTTTCGTCATTAAAGTGCAGGATCATATCATAAATAATCTCACTTGTAGAAGACGCATTAGTATTTACTAAATTAATTTCTCCATATTGATCAACAGCAGGGTGATGATCAATTTTTAACACTCTCGCACCTAATGCATATCGTTGATCATCAATACGAGGCGCATTGGCTGTATCACAAACAATTACAAGTGCATCTTGATAAGTTTCATCTTCAACTTGATCAAATGTTCCAATAAAATTAAGTGACTCTTCTGCTTCACCTACTGCATAAATTTCTTTATCAGGAAATTTAAGTTTTAAATAATATTTCAAACCTAATTGAGAACCGTATGCGTCTGGATCTGGTCTCACATGTCTGTGTATGATAACTTTGTCTGTTGATTCTATTTCTTTCATAATATCATTCATTAGTATTTCCATTTATATTGACCCCTCTTTTATATCATTGATTAATATCCTTCAAACATTTGACAAATGACTGATGCATTAGCAACTTTTTCATTTTGACAAAACATTGTAACTTCTAATTTAGCAAAATATCTTCCCACATCTAGCATTTCGTACTCAACATCGATACCAGTTTCAATTGGCACAGTTTTTAAATAAATAATATTCAAACTTTCAATCATGACATTGCCTTTTTTATACTTTCTCATTTCATGACGTAAAGTTTCTTCTATAATACCGACAAATACGGCTTTACTTAGTGTGCCATAATGATTAGTTAATAGCGGCGACACATCCGTCTGAATACTGTCATGGTTAATTGTAATATGTTTCGCAATTTGATCGTTAATCGTCTCACCAATTTGAGGTTGTCGTCCTAATAATTGCATAGATTTTAAAACATCTTGCCTATTTATAACACCAACTGCTTTTTTATTATTATCTGTAACTGGTAAGAGTTCAATACCTTCCCAAATTAATAAGTGTGCACAACTAGCCACAGTATTTGATAACTTAACACTAATTGGATTTTTAGTCATAACGTCTTCAATTAAATCATTTTCATTCATATTTATCATTTCTCTACTAGTGACAATACCAACTAGTTTATAATCATTATTCACAACTGGAAAACGTGTATGTCCTGTTTCATTTGCAATTTGTTTATAGTCTTGTAAAGTCATAGAGTTCATTAAAACTGAAAGCTCATTAATAGGCTTAACAATATCTTCAACTACTAAGATTTCTTTACGAATTTTTTGATTAAACATCGCACGGTTAATAATATTTGCAACTAAAAATGTATCGTAGCTAGAAGAAAGAATAGGTAAATCATGTTCGTCAGCATATTTTATCACTTCTTTACTTGGATAAAATCCACCAGTAATTAATATTGCTGTTCCTCTTTTCATCACTTCAAGCTGAACTTGTTCACGGTTTCCAATAATGAGTAATGTTTGTGGACCAATATATCTTAATATGTCCTTTAACTCCATAGCACCAATTGCAAAATTTGAGACTGTTTTATTAACACCGTTTTTACCTGCAATAATTTGACCTTCAATAATATTAGCAATTTCATTAAATGTTAAATTATCAATTTCATCACGATTTCGCTTTTCAATTCTAACTGTACCAACTCTATCTATTGTTGTTACTAAACCAAGTTGGCCCGCATCTTTAATAGCTCTATAAGCTGTACCCTCTGAAACAGTTAAATCTTTCGCTATTTTTCTTACTGAAATTTTCGAACCGATCGCTAGCGATTCAATGTGTTTTAAAATTTGTTCATGTTTAGTCATAACGTTACCTCTTCTTAGAACAATGTTATGCTTATTATAACTTTTTAACGAGAAAAAATCATTGAAGCGCACTTTCGAATTTATAAAACTTCTATTATAAATTAACATCTTTTGTGAAAAGATAATTTTATTAAAATTACTTTTAATTTAAATGGAAATATTCCCCTATTTTTATTAGAATGGAGATAAGGAGGGATAGACTTATGTATAAAAATATATTATTAGGTGTAGATACTCATATTAAAAATGAAAAAGCTTTAGAAGCTGTTTCTAAACTTGCAGGTGATGATACTGTTGTAACTATTTTAAATGCCATCAATGAACAAGATGCTCAAGCGTCAATTAAAGCTGGTGTGCATTTGGATAAAATCACTGAAGAACGTAGCAAACGTTTAGAAAAAACACGTCACATTTTAGAAGATTATGGTATTGATTATGATCAAATCATTGTACGTGGTAATGCAAAAGAAGAACTAGTAAAACATGCTAACAGTGGTAAGTATGACATTGTTGTCGTTAGTAACCGCAAAGCAGAAGAAAAGAAAAAATTTGTACTTGGTAGCGTAAGTCACAAAGTTGCTAAACGTGCAACTGTCCCAGTACTTATCGTTAAATAACATGTATTAATTTGCTAATATTTATTTCAATATAAATGCGTAGTTAATAACGTCATACTATAAAACATCCTTGGCATTCATACCAAGGATGTTTTTATATCTATAATTAAAATTGAACTTCTTGACCAGGTTCTAATATTTGAACTTCACCAACATTTACAGCGTCTTTAAATTGTTGAGGATCTTGTTCAATTAATGGGAAAGTATTGTAGTGTACAGGAACTGAGATACTTGGTTTAATAAATTCATTAACTGCATATGCTGCATCATCTATACCCATAGTAAAGTTGTCACCGATTGGAACGAAACATACATCAACTGGATGACGTTTAGCTATTAATTCCATATCGCTGAATAATCCTGTGTCACCAGTATGATAAATTGTTTTACCTTCTGCTTCAATAACAATACCCATTGGCATACCAAGATATACTGGAATACCATTTTCATGTGTATAACTAGAACTATGGAATGCTTGAACATATTTAACGCTACCGAAATCTAATTCAGCTTTACCGCCAATGTTCATTCCACGTACATTTTCGACACCATAATAAGTAGATAAATATCCAGCTATTTCTGCACTAC
Organism: Staphylococcus sp. HMSC13A10; assembly: GCF_001808005.1. Classification (NCBI taxonomy): domain Bacteria; kingdom Bacillati; phylum Bacillota; class Bacilli; order Caryophanales; family Staphylococcaceae; genus Staphylococcus; species Staphylococcus sp. HMSC13A10. Next base: position 291,604 of record NZ_KV791884.1, read on the forward strand.
CTATCACTGTAGCGTGATTTCTATTAGCTAATTCTACAACATCGCCAAAATGATCTTCGTGACCATGCGTTAAAATAATATAATCAACTGCTAATCTTTGTTCATCTAAATCACATTTATCATTACCTGAGATAAATGGATCTACGATTACTTTCTTACCGTTGCCTTCAAAATAAATTGTTGATTGACCATGAAATGATAGTTTCATTATTATAGCCCTCCTAAATAATTATGTATTTATTATACCCTAGCTCACCATTTTTATAACACGTTTGGTATTTAATAATATGAAACTTTGAAATATATGATTATTTGGAATAAAATTAACTTAATCTTGTATAGGAGGTCAATTTCATGTCAAAAATTAATGATATCGTCAATTATTTACAAAAAGAAAATGTAGATGCTGCATGGATTACTACACCCTTAAATATATATTACTTTACTGGTTACCGTAGTGAACCACATGAAAGATTATTTGCACTGTTAATTCAATCAAATGGTGAAACTGTTTTATTTTGCCCTAAAATGGAAGTTGAAGAAGTTAAACAGTCACCTTATGAAGGAAAAATTATAGGATATTTAGATACAGAAAATCCGTTTGATTTATACCAACAATCATTTAAACAAATACTTATAGAAAGTGAACATTTAACAGTAAAACGTCAACGTGAATTGACGAATGCATTTCAAATAGAGCATTATGGCGATATAGATCAAGTTATTAAAGATTTAAGAAATATTAAATCTATTGATGAAATTAAGAAAATAAAACATGCTGCTAATCTTGCGGACAAATGTATTGAAATAGGTGTCGCTTATTTAAAAGAAGGCATTAGCGAAAGAGAAGTCGTTAACCATATTGAAAACGAAATTAAGAAATATGGTGTAAATGAGATGAGTTTCGATACTATGGTTTTATTTGGTGATCATGCCGCATCACCTCATGGTGTACCTGGTAATCGTAAACTGCAAAAGAATGAACTTGTTCTTTTCGATTTAGGCGTTATTTATGAGCATTATTGTAGTGATATGACTAGAACGGTACAATTTGGAACACCTTCTAAAGAAGCTTTAGATATATACAACATTGTATTAGATGCAGAGGAATCTGCGATAGCTGCAATTCGTCCAGGCGTTAAATTAAAAGATATAGATAAAATCGCTAGAGATATTATTGATAATGCAGGTTATGGACAGTACTTCCCTCATCGTCTTGGACATGGTTTAGGACTTGAAGAACATGAATATCAAGATGTTTCTAGTACTAATGATAATATTTTAGAAGCGGGTATGGTGATTACTATTGAACCTGGTATTTATGTTCCGGGTGTAGCCGGTGTGCGTATCGAAGATGATATTTTAGTTACTGAAAATGGTTGTGAAATTTTAACGCATTACACAAAATAATTATTGTTCACAATAACAATAATAATCCCTCAAATGATTCTCCATTTGAGGGATTATTTATATATCATTTTTATTTAATTATAAATTATGATTTTAATGCATCTTCTACAGAAGTATAAGGCATATCAAACGCTTCTGCTACACCTTGATGTGTAACATGACCTTTATATGTGTTTAAACCTAATGATAATGCATGATTTGATTTAAATGCTTCTTTATAGCCTTTATTAGCTAATGTTTGAGCAAACGGTAATGTTGCATTATTAAGTGCTAAAGTTGATGTTCGAGGTACTGCCCCTGGCATATTGGCAACAGCATAGTGAACAACACCATGTTTAATATAAGTCGGATCATCGTGAGTTGAGATTTTATCAGTTGTTTCAAAAATTCCGCCTTGGTCGATTGCAATATCAACGATCACTGAACCATTTTTCATTTCTTTAATCATATCTTCAGTTACAAGATTAGGTGCTTTAGCTCCTGGAATTAATACTGCACCAATCACTAAATCACTTTCCTTAACATATGTTTCAATATTTAAAGGATTAGACATAATAGTATGAATTCTACCATTAAATTGATCGTCTAATTCTTGTAATCTTTTAGGATTCACATCTAAAACAGTGACATCTGCACCTAAACCTAATGCTATTTTAGCAGCATTTGTGCCAGCTTGACCGCCACCGATAATTGTTACTTTTCCTTTAGGAACACCTGGTACGCCACCAAGTAAAATTCCCATACCACCATTAAATTTTTGTAAAAATTCAGCGCCAATTTGAGTTGCCATTCTTCCAGCAACTTCACTCATTGGACTTAATAAAGGTAATGAGCGATCAGGTAATTGTACTGTTTCATACGCAATACCAATCACTTTGTTATCTACAAGCGCTTTTGTTAATTTTTCTTCATTAGCCAAGTGTAGATAAGTGAATAAAATGAGTCCTTCTTTGAAATATTGATATTCTTCTTCTAATGGTTCTTTTACTTTAACAACCATATCAACATCCCAAACTTGAGAAGCCTCTGAAACGATGTCAGCCCCTGCTTCTTTGTAATCTATGTCTTCAAAGTAAGAGCCCATTCCAGCATTTGTTTCAACTAATACAGTGTGTCCTTGTTCAACCAATGCATGTACACCACTTGGTGATAGACTCACTCTGTTTTCATTATTTTTTATCTCTTTAGGAATACCTATTTTCATTCCTCACACCTCCACTATCATATTAACCCTAAACACTACTAAAACTCAAATGAAAGCGCCTACAAAAATACACAAAATTGTTAATTTTTCGAGTTAAAAATTCTGAAAAGTATGTTAAAATAAAATTAAGAAAAGATGAAAGGGGTACTGACTATGATTACTTACAAAAATATTTTAATCGCAGTCGACGGTTCACACGAAGCAGAATGGGCCTTTAACAAAGCAGTTGGGGTTGCTAAACGTAACGACGCAAAACTTACAATTGTTAATGTTATTGACTCTAGAACATATTCTTCTTATGAGGTATATGATGCTCAATTTACTGAAAAATCTAAACACTTCTCTGAAGAATTATTAAAAGGTTACAAAGAAGTTGCAGCAAATGCTGGTGTTACAAACGTTGAAACGCGTTTAGAATTTGGTTCACCTAAAGCGATTATCCCTAAAAAAATTGCACCAGAAGTTGGTGCTGACTTAATTATGAGTGGTACTTCAGGTCTTAATGCAGTTGAACGATTCATCGTTGGTTCTGTTTCTGAAGCTATCGTTAGACACGCACCTTGTGATGTTTTAGTTGTAAGAACAGAAGAAATTCCAAATGACTTCCAACCACAAGTTGCAACTCCACAATTACGTGAAAGATATTCTAATTAATATTAGTTTAGGTTATATAGACTCACCTTTTAATTAAGGTGAGTTTTTTATTTGTTTTATAGTTAAATACGCTGAAAAAGAACATTAGTTAGAAAAAATACCACTATCTAACTTTAGATAGTGGTATTTTTAGTTACACTTAATTTTTTATTTTGACTCAGCATTTTCTGATGATTCTTCTTCTACAGATAAGCCACCATATTTAACTACGTCTCTTGAAATCATAACTTCTTCATCTGTTGGTACAACGAGTACTTTAACAGGTGAATGTGGGTAATTGATTTCGCCTTCTTCACCATGAAGATTTTCATTTTTCTTAGGATCCCAATAAACGCCCATAAACTCTAGTCCTTCTAACACTTTACCACGAATGATATGTGAGTTTTCACCTATACCAGCAGTAAACACAATTACATCTACGCCATGCATTCTTGCTGCATAAGAACCGATATATTTATGGATTTTTGAAGCGAATAAATCTAATGCAACACGTGATCTATGACGTCCATGTTTAGCTTCTTCTGTTAAATCACGTAAGTCACTTGAAGTACCTGTTAGGCCTAATAATCCAGACTCTTTATTAAGAATATTTAACACTTCATCAGCATTTTTACCAGTTTTCTCCATAATATATGGAATTAACGCTGGGTCAAGGTTACCTGAACGTGTACCCATAGTTACTCCTGCTAATGGAGTGAATCCCATTGAAGTATCAATTGATTCTCCTCCATCTATCGCAGCAACTGATGCACCATTACCAATATGACATGAAATAATGCGTAAATCTTCAATTGGTTTACCTAAGATTTCTGCTGCACGACGTGAAACATATTTATGACTAGTACCATGGAAACCATATTTACGAATTCCGTAATCTTCATAATAACGATAAGGTAAACTATATAAATAAGCCTGTTCAGGCATAGTTTGGTGGAATGATGTATCGAAAACCGCTACATGTGGTATTTCTGGTAAAAGCTTTCTAAATGCTCTAATACCCATCAAGTTAGCTGGGTTATGCAATGGTGCTAGCTCACTCAATGCCTCAATTTGTTCTTCAACTTCGTCAGTTACTACAGCTGATGAAGGAAATGTTTCGCCACCGTGTACAACTCGATGTCCTGTTCCTTGAATTTCATAGATATCTTGAATAATATTATGTTCTTTGAATTTCGCCAACATAATATCTACCGCTTCTTCATGGTCTTTGATATCTTTGACTTCGGTTAGTTTTTCCCCTTCAACTAAGATTGTAAAAATTGAATCTTTCATACCAATTCTTTCAACAACGCCTTTGGTAACTGTTTTTTCTTCAGGCATTCTAATAAGCTGGAACTTCAAAGAAGAGCTACCAGCATTAATCGCCAAAATTAATTTTGACATAATATTTTGTCCTCCATCGTTTGTTTAATTATATTTTTCATAGTTTATTTTATCATTAACACAGTTTGAATTCTATACTGTTACAGATTATTTTTTTGTATGATTTGTGTCCATCCACTGATTTAATTCAGACATAAAACCTTGGAATTGTTGTGGATTTTTGAAATCAGGAATATTAGCTAAAAATACTTCAACTGGTTTTGTAACACCATTTTCTTTCTTTTGTAAAATCAATATAGATTTACGAGCTTTCTCATTTTTAAATAATGTTGATGGTAAATTAAGAAATGCTTGCATCTCTGTTTCTGTAGTAATGAATTTTTCTAACTGTTTCACATGTTCTCCTGAAAATAATTCACTTGGAACAACTAAAAATGCATATCCTGCCCCTTTTAATGCATTTACAGCTTGTTCAATAAGTAAATAGTGTGAGTAACTATGTCCCTCTTCGAAACCTAATTTCATTTCTTTACTACGTTCGTCAACTGGATAATACCCAATTGGTAAGTCACCAATAATGATATCTGCTTCTTCTAGTGGTAATGGCATAATAGCGTCTTGTGGGTAAACATCAAACGGGATTTCAAGATAATTTGCTAAATGCACACTAACTCTTGATAATACAGGATCCACTTCTATAAGATGATGCATAATTGTTTTATCGGTTAATACTTCTTTAACAGCCGCACTTAAATGTCCAGCACCACTAGCAATATCGACAACATGCATCTCTTCTTTATTTTGCGTAAATCGTTGTACCAAGAATCCTAAAATAAGTCCAATAGAATCTGGTGTGATTTGATGGTTCGCTTGAATATTTTCCTCTTGCATTAAACTTAAATATGCAAATTGGAAAGCTTTTCTTCGATCTTGCAATGTTGCTTGTTCCAACATTTCTCGTTGGCTTGTATAAACGTCTTCCATAGCTAAACCTAGATTTTCTATAAAACTTTGCCCATTTTCTTGATTTAAAGTTTTAGCTTTTTCATCTAAGTGCTGGAATAACTTTTCCATAATCGTATTTTCTTCAGTCATTTTAATTCCCTCTCTATAAAAAGTGCCCATCATTTCGATAGTGAAAATCAATATTTTATCATTTTATCACTTTTAAAAAGATGGGCACTTACTATTCAAATCGGTATCTAAAATTTAATTCTTATAAATTTTTATATGCTTCTAAAGCTTTATCAAAATCTGGGAAGTTTGTTCCTTCACTCACAATTTCTTTATAAACCACTTTATTATCTTGATCTAGTACGAATACAGAACGAGCTAATAATCTCATTCCTTCCATTACTACACCAAAGTTCTCACCAAATGATAAGTCTCTATGGTCGCTTAATGTAACAACATTTTCTAAACCATTAGAAGCGCACCATCTTTTTTGTGCAAATGGTAGGTCAACTGAAATTGTTAATACAACACCATCTTCTTGTGAAGCTTCTTCGTTGAATTTACGAGTTTGTTGGTCACATACACCTGTATCAATTGATGGTACAACACTAATTAATTTTTTCTTATTAGCATAGTCATCTAATGATTTTTGATTTAAATCATTATCTAATACTGTAAAATCAGGTGCAATATCTCCTACATTCACTTGTTGTCCTGATAATGTTACTGGATTGTTACTAAAAGTAATTTCAGTCATTGTTATGACCTCCTATAAATAATTTTCATACATTTATATCATACGATAACAGTAAGACTAAATTCAATTTTAAACTTTTATATTTTTAAAATTTATCCGTGTCATTACGTGTGTTAATCATGAATATCTTATCCCCACTTATTTTATTGAAAATAAAAAAGCAAATCAAAAGATATTTTAATACAATGTGCATTAATACCATCCTTGATTTGCTTTATTATAGTTATTTAATTTGTAAGCAGATGTATAATATAATCATATGCATTTTTAACAATTAAAACTGCTGTAACGATTATAAATAACACTTTTACGTAACCTACGCCTTTACTTATTGCAAATTGGGCTCCAACATATGAACCTACTATCATACTTATCGCCATAATCATTCCATAAAAATAATTTACTTGTCCTAATGACATAAATAATATAAGTGCACCTATGTTCGATGCAAAATTAAGTACTTTAGCATTACCTGCAGCACTTAAAAAATCAAAACCAAACATAAGTAATACAAATAACATAAAAGAGCCTGTGCCACCACCAATAAATCCATCATAAAAACCAATGATGAGATAAGCAATAACAAACATAGTTGCTTTTATAGGTGTAAAAGAAGTAAAGGTACGTACTGATCCCCAGTCCTTTTTAACAAGCGTATATATAAATACCAATGACAAAGCGACTATGATTAATGGTTTTAGCAATTGTGCAGGAAGCATTGTTGCTAAATATGCCCCGCCAACTGAAGCCACAAGTACAAAAGGAAATAATTTCGCTACAATCTTTAAATCTACATTGCCTGACCTAACGAATTTTATTGTACTCGTTAGTGTTCCAAAAGAACTAGCTAATTTATTTGTACCTAATGCAACTGCAGGTGGTAGCCCTATTGCTAATAGTGCAGGGGTTGAAATTAAACCTCCACCGCCTACAACCGAATCAATAAATGCAGCTAAAAAGCCAAATAAAACTATGATTAATATAACGTATACATCCCATCCCATGACATGACCCCTTTACGCTAATCTATTAAAACAAATCTTCAATTAAAGCATCAGTTGTTTTATCTTTTTCAGATTTATAATTTTTATCTATAGTTATCATTTCAATATTTTCAACTGCTTCGTCAACCATATCATCGAAATTAAATACACTTTCATATTCTACAACTTTATCAAAATCAGGTTCTGTAACAGGATTTTTAGGTGTGAAAATCGTACAACAATCTTCATATGGTTGTATAGACACCTCAAACGTACCAATGTCTTTTGCTTTTTTAACAATGTCTTCTTTATCAAGTGTTAACAATGGTCGTAACACCGGTGTTGACGTAACATGGTTTATGGCATACATACTATTTAATGTTTGACTAGCCACTTGACCTAAGTTTTCACCGTTTACAATACCCAACGCACCAATTTTATGAACTAATTGATCAGCCACTCTCATCATCAAACGTCTTGTAGATGTCATTGTATATCTTGGATGAACTGATTTATTAATTTGCTTCTGTAATTCAGTAAAAGGTACAATATGCAACTTAATTGGACCCACACGTTCTGATAAAATACGTGTTAATTCAATGACTTTTTCCTTAGCCTTTTCACTTGTGAATGGTGGACTATGGAAATGAATGGCTTCAATAGTTACGCCACGTTTCATAACTTCCATACCAGCAACAGGTGAATCTATACCTCCTGATAGCATCAATAACGTCTTACCACCAGTACCTACAGGTAAACCACCTGATCCTTGTATAACATCTACATATAAATAAATCGCATCTAATCGAACTTCTACTCGAATTTCATGTTGTGGACGTTTAACATCTACTGTTAAACCTTCAACATTTTTTAATACTTCGCCACCAATTTCACGTTGTAATTCATAAGTGTCTTTGTGGTACGATTTATCAGATCTTTTGACGTCAATTTTAAATGTAGAACCTTTTTCAAATGATTGTGCTAAACGAACAGCTACTTCAGCAATTGCTTGATCATTTTTTTCTGTTTTTAATACTGGACTGATTGATTTGATACCATATACTTTTGATAAACGGTCAATGATTTCATCAATATCAGCTTCATCTGATAATTCAATATACATACGGTCTCTTTTACCTTTGATATGAAATCCTTCTAGAGGTTTTAACGCTCTAGTCACATTGGTTTTTAATTGGTTAACAAACTTTTTACGGTTAGAACCTTTAAGCGTTAACTCACCATATCTTACGATTAAATGGTCGTATTTCATTATTTCAACAACTCCTTGATTTCTTTATATATTAGTTCAAATTTTTCTTTAAATGTATCAATATCAGCTTGTGTGGTAGTTTGACCCATTGATAATCGGATACTGCCTTCGATTTGTTTTTCCGGTATTCCCATAGCTAATAATACTTCATTCAGTTTTCCTCTTTTAGAGGAACATGCACTCGTAGTAGAAACCATTATATCTTGTTTAGAAAATGCATTAACTAATACTTCGCCTTTTACACCAGGGAAACCTATATTAATGATTTGTGGCGCTGCATCTTCTGGAGAGTTTATTTTCACACCAGGATAAGTTTCAACCATTTCTCTTATTTGTTGTTGATAAGAAGATAATGTTTGGTTTAATTGTTCAGTTTGTTGAACAGCTTGATTGATTGCTTTAACCATTGATACCGCCATCGGTAAATTGACTGTGCCGCTACGAACACCAAATTCTTGTCCACCGCCATGAATAATTGGTTCGAGATTATGAGCTGTTCTAGTAATTAATAAACCTTGCCCTTTAAGTCCGTTAAATTTGTGCCCACTTAAACTTAAACTATCAATTCCGTCTATATTTAACGGGATTTTTCCTAGTGCTTGTACGGCATCAACGTGAAAATGAGCTTTCGGATATTCTTTTAATATGTTTACAATTTGTTTAATAGGTTGAATTTGTCCCATAATATTATTCAGATACATACATGTTACAAGCCCTACACGATCATTCATCAATGCTTTGAAATGTTCAATATCTATTTGTCCATTAGGTTTAACATTGACATATTTTAATATGAATCCTTCTTTTTCAGCTAAATATCTTACAACTTCTAATACAGAAGGATGCTCTAATACTGACGTGATAATTTCATTAGCAGTATCTTTTTTACGATAAGCTATACCTTTCAAAGCCATATTGTTCGATTCAGTTGCACCACTTGTGAAAATAATATCATATAAATGATTTAATTTAAGTGCTTGATTGATTTGCTCTTTTGCTTGTTGTAATAGTTTTTCAGCTTGAAGACCTGCTTGATGAGGACTATTGGGATTGAAATAAAGTGATTCATTAACTTTCACAAAAGAATTCATTACACTTGAATCAACTTTTGTAGTAGCTGCATTATCTAAATAAATCATTGATAACACTTCTCTTTCTTGAAAATTTTTAAGTTTAATCTAAACATTTAGGATAATCATTTCTATTTTTTATAGCGTTTTATCTCGTTTATTTATATTAATAATTATTATGTATTATTGAGGTATTTTACCATTTAATATTCTAAATAAGCATACTCAAGCATTATACTATTTTTTTATAAAAATAAAAGACATGACTTCCAATTATATGGAAATCATGTCTCTATTAATTAATATCAATTATTCTTTAATTACTTGTTCTTCAATATGCTTAGTAATTCCTGGTTCTACACTTTCAAGTGCTTGTTCTGAAATTTCGATTGAACGTTTGTAACGGTTGTTTTTAAATAAACGTTCCGCTTCGTTTAAGCTTTTATCAATGCTTTGGTAATCTTTACGATATCTATTACCGTATTGGATTAGTTTTTCAGCGTAAACTGCATTAACTAATACATCATTAGCTTCATCTTCAAATGTGTTCATCTGAATAACAATTTTAGCAACTTTGTCTTTTAATTGTTTTACATGTATTGGTCTATCACTAAATTGTTCATCTACTTCACGAACTTCATAATCTATTTCATTTTTCATAATAATGAATCTTTCCGGAACACTTGGCAAGTTAGAAGCAAGTAATCGGCGATAAACTTCTTCTTTTTTAGATTGTACGCGAATTAAATTATCTTCAGCTTCTGCTTCATCTTCACGTAATTGAATTAAATGATTTTGTAGTTTATCTTGTTTTTCATTAATAACGCTCACGTGATCTTCTAGATATTGTAAATTATCTTGTACTTCACTATAGCGAACTGCAGATTTAGACATTTCTTTAAGAATTTCATCATATACAGAGATAAGATTTTGAATTTCATTTTCAAATTGTCTTACGCTTTGAACATCTGATTCATTAATATAATAATTTTCACGAACATATTCAATTTCTGTTTTCAATGTATAATTCATGTCTTTGGCTTTAAATAAATCATCAGTGATAACATCTTTAGTTTCTTCTACTTCATTTTTAGCCTTAACTTCATGTTCAATTAAATCATACATTTCATCTAATTTATCATTGATATATTCAAGTTTATCATTTGCTTCGTTTAATTCTAATCTACTAATCATAGGTTCAACAAAACTTAATTCTGTTTTCAAGCTTTGAACTGTTCCATCAACTTTGACATGGTCTAAATCGTATCCTTCTACTTTTAGATCTCTGCAACCATATTTCAAGTCTTGGAATTGACCAGGTAATTCTTTTTGTGCTTCACGGATTAATTCTGGAATTTCTTCCATATATTCTTTTAAACTTTGCATCTCTTCATGTAATGCTGAAATATGATTGTGTGCTTGCACATAATTGCCATCAGCTTTTAATACTTCATATTGAGATAATTTAGGTTCAAAATTTTCAATTTCTGTTTCCAATGGATTTGCAGCTTCACCATATTGATGACGATTAGCTAAAATATCCCTTTTCATTTCACGATGATCAACTTTGCACTTTTCATATAACGATTCATTATCTTTATGTAGTGCTAAAATCTCATCTACTTGTGAAACTTGGTTATTATAACTAGCTTCATATTGATCCATTAATTCGTGAGCATCATCGATTTCAGCTTGAGCACCTGAAAAATTAAACTTATCTAATAACTCCTCAGCATTGTGAATTTTTTCCTCAACAGGAGCTAAGTAATTATTAGTATTTTCTAAGTTGTCTTTTTTCATTGCGTCGTATTTAGTTTTAGTTTCACCTTTCAAGTTTAAGCTTGATAATTTTTTAATGTTTTGGTCAAAAGGTAGAGTTTCAATTTCAACTTTACGTTCTTCAGCCTTTTCAATGAGCTGTCGTTTGTTCGAGCGCAAATAAAACATTATACCTACAGCAATCAGTATAATAACAATTATTGCTAAAATGATATATAACACCATATGTACTTCTCCTCCTATGTTATCATTCATTATTATAACGTAATTTATCGTTTCATTAAATCAGAAAATGTATTTATTGATAGAATATTTTAAACACCTTATACTATTGTAAAATATTATTTAAGGGGACAGGTTATGATAGACATTAAAAATACAAATTATGACTTATTACAAAAACAGCTCTCTAGTCTAATAGAAGATGAAACTAATTTAATTGCTATATTAAGTAATGCCTCTGCGCTTATTAATGACAATATGGATAAAATTAATTGGGTCGGCTTCTATTTAATAGAGGAAAACGAACTTATCTTAGGTCCTTTTCAAGGTCATCCTGCTTGTGTCCACATTCAAATCGGAAAAGGTGTATGCGGAACTGCAGTCTCTACTAATGAAACACAAGTTGTGAAAGATGTCCATCAATTTCCAGGTCACATTGCTTGTGATGCAAATAGTAATTCAGAAATTGTTGTACCAATTCATAAGGATGGCAAAATTATAGGCGTTTTAGATATTGATGCGCCAATAAAAAATAGATTTAATGATCAAGATAGAATAGGATTGGAAAAAATCGTTTCGATTATAGAAAATCAAATATAACTAATTTAGTATAAAAGTATTGACTCTTTTATATAAACTGGTACAATGAAATTTGTGTGAATTAACGAAAATAGCAGTTGTATATTATTGAGCGCTATGTTGTTCCCAATGTGGACGTGTCGTGTAACTGTCGCTATAAGGTGAAGACACATAAAACAACATATCTTAATAAGCATATAACACTCTTTTTTGTTTATTCATAACAACAAAAAAGAAAAAGGAGGAGTCTTATTATGGCTCGATTCAGAGGTTCAAACTGGAAAAAATCTCGTCGCTTAGGTATTTCATTAAGCGGTACAGGTAAAGAATTAGAAAAACGTCCTTACGCACCAGGACAACATGGTCCAAACCAACGTAAAAAATTATCAGAATATGGTTTACAATTACGTGAAAAACAAAAATTACGTTATTTATATGGAATGACAGAACGTCAATTCCGTAACACTTTTGACATCGCTGCTAAACAATACGGTGTACACGGTGAAAACTTCATGATTTTACTTGCAAATCGTTTAGACGCAGTAGTTTATTCATTAGGTTTAGCACGTACTCGTCGTCAAGCACGTCAATTAGTTAACCATGGTCACATTGAAGTTGATGGCCGTCGCGTAGACATCCCATCATATTCATTAAAACCTGGTCAAGAAATCAGCGTTCGTGAAAAATCACAAAAATTAGATATCATTACTGAGTCTGTTGAAATCAACAACTTCGTACCTGAATATTTAAACTTTGATGCTGACAACTTAAAAGGAACTTTCGTTCGTTTCCCTGAACGTAGCGAGTTACCAGCTGAAATCAATGAACAATTAATCGTTGAGTATTACTCAAGATAATTGGTTTATATTTTCCACCCAATTTCCATTTGGAGATTGGGTGTTTTTTTATATCTTTTAATCTTTAAAAAAGGAGAAACTAACGTTACGTTTGTTTCTCCTCTTCTATTTACAATTTATCTGGTATATCTGTTATAATGCCATCCACTTTTAAGTTGATAAGATGATTTGCATCTTTCGTCTCATTAACTGTATAAGGCATAACCTTTAAATATTCGCTATGTGCTTTGTCCATAAAATGTTTATTTACGAGACTAAAGTTAGGATTTACATAATTGGCTACTTGAGCGATTTCTTTAAAGTTAGGTAACTTATACCAATATTTTTTCTTACTAATTAATACTCCTAATTCATATTCTATTTTCATATCTGAAAGTTTTTTCACACTATTAAAATCAAATGATTGTAAAATCACTTTTTTAGTTGGAACTTTATATTCTTTAAGTTTGTCTACAATCATTGTTTCAATACCTGGGTATTGACTTGGCTTTTTAATTTCAATAAGTAATGTTTTAGAACTATTTGAATGTAATTGTAACACTTCATCAAATGTGGGAATGGGTATATGATTCGGTTGACCATCATGATTTGATCCGAAATCAAATTGTCTTAACTCAGCTAGTGTATAATCTTTTACTTTTCCCTTTCCATTAGAAGTACGATCAATTGTATCATCATGAATTACAACTAGTTTTTTATCTTTAGTATAATGCAAATCAATTTCTAACATATCAATCGGTAAATCTAACGCATGTTGATACCCAATCAATGTATTTTCTGGATAATCTTTAGGTAATCCTCTATGCGCGATTAACTTGAATGATTGGTTTGGTCGTTCAATTGTCATGAAAGTCACCTTTCTTTTAATTTGTTTAGATATATTCTAAACTTAAATTACCATAATGACACAGGAGGTCAATTTAAATGGTTCAACATGATTTTAAAGTTCAAACAAAATGGCATGGTGGTAGAAATGAAGTTGGCAACGTTACAGGTGATATTATTAATGAGCAAATATCTATACCTAGTACACTTGGCGGAAATGGTGTCGGTACGAATCCAGACGAATTATTAGTTAGTGCTGCCTCTTCATGTTACATTATTTCATTAGCAGCTACACTTGAAAGAGCAGGTTACGATGATATTTCTATAACACAATCATCTATAGGCACTGCTATATTTGAAAATGTTAAATTCAGAATGGATTCCATTACGCATTATCCTGAAATCGAAGTTGCACCACATAATAGAGAAAGTCTTGAAAATCGATTACCTAAATTGTTAAAAATTGCTGACAATAACTGTATGATCTCTAACTCAATTCGCAATAACGTTGCTGTACATATTAAACCAACAATTAAATAATACATTCTAGCTATCAGTTCTTTTGTGATTAATAGTAATCGGACTGGTAGCTTTTAATTTTATCTTTTAAATTTTCAGAATATTTGTTAAAATAATTAAATCTTACAGTTGGAGGAATATTTTATGCATTATTATCAACCCCTTTTACTTACACCTGGACCAACCCCTGTACCTGATGAAATTATGGCTCAAATTCAATTACCTATGGTAGGTCATCGTTCTCCCGATTTTGAGACGATTGCTGAAGAAGCATTTAGCGGCTTAAAACCGATATTTGGCGCACAAAACGATATTATAATATTAACTTCAAGTGGTACAAGCGCACTTGAAGCAAGTATGTTAAATATCGCTAACCCTGACGATCATATTGTCATTATAGTTTCAGGTGCATTTGGTAATCGGTTCAAACAAATAGCTGAAACGTATTATAGCAATGTGCACGTCTTTGAGGTTACTTGGGGAAAATCAGTTAATGTTGACCAGTTTATAGACTATATCAAATCACTAAATGTAAAAATAACAGCTGTGTTCTCTCAATTTTGTGAAACATCAACTGGCGTTTTACACCCTATCCATAAACTAGGAAAATCACTTAAAACATATGATAAAGATATCTTTTTTGTAGTGGATGGCGTTAGCTGTATTGGAGCTGTTGAAGTAGATTTAGTCAAAGACAATATAGATGTCTTAGTTTCAGGTAGTCAGAAAGCTATTATGCTACCTCCTGGATTGGCATTTGTAGCTTATAATGATAGAGCAAAGCAAAGATTTAACGAAGTAACTACACCTAGATTCTATCTTGATTTAAATAAATATATTGATTCAGCAAATAATCACTCAACGCCTTTTACACCTAATGTTGCGCTATTTAGAGGCGTTAATGCATATGTTGATTTGGTTAAACATGAGGGCTTCAACCATGTTATTGAAAGACACTATCTTATAAGAGATGCTCTCCGTGCTGCTTTAACAGCCTTAAACCTTAAATTATTAGTTGATGATGATGATGTAGCTTCCCCTACTGTCACAGCTTTCATTCCTAATACAAAAGATGAACTATCATTAATTAAAAACCAACTTAAATCCCGATTTAATATTACAATTGCCGGAGGACAAGGACATTTAAAAGGGAAAATCCTAAGAATAGGACATATGGGTAAGATTTCTCCATTTGATATATTATCCGTCGTATCAGCTTTAGAACTAATCCTTACTGAAGCAAGAAAAACTAATTATATCGGAACAGGTATATCTAAATTCATGGAGGTGATTCATCATGAGTCATAAAATTTTAGTGTCCGACCCTATTTCAAATGAGGGTATAAAGAGTTTATTGGAAGATGAACAATTTGAAGTTGATATCAAAACCGATTTATCAGAAGATGACTTAATCAATATTATTCCCGAATATGAAGGATTAATTGTACGCAGTCAAACACAAGTTACGAATAAAATCATTCTAGCCGCTTCAAACTTAAAAGTAATTGCAAGAGCTGGCGTGGGCGTAGATAATATCGACATCGACTCAGCTACTTTAAAAGGGATTTTAGTAATCAATGCACCAGACGGTAATACAATATCTGCAACCGAACATTCAATCGCAATGATTTTAGCTATGGCTCGAAATATTCCTCAAGCGCATCAATCTTTAAACTCAGGTGAATGGAACCGTAAAGCGTTTCGTGGTACTGAATTATATAACAAAACATTAGGTGTTATTGGTGCAGGTCGTATTGGTTTAGGTGTAGCCAAACGTGCGCAAAGTTTTGGTATGAATATCTTAGCTTTTGACCCTTATTTAACCGAAGATAAAGCAAAAACATTAGACATTAAATTAGCAACAGTTGACGAAATTGCTGAAAATGCCGACTTTGTCACAGTCCATACGCCACTTACACCTAAAACGAAAGGTATTGTAGGTGAGGCATTTTTCAAAAAAGCTACGCCAAACTTACAAATTATAAATGTTGCAAGAGGCGGTATTATTGATGAACAAGCACTTGTAAATGCATTAGATCAGTCACTTATTTCTAGGGCAGCAATTGATGTTTTTGAACATGAACCGCCTACAGATTCACCACTAATTGAACACGATAAGATTATAGTGACACCTCATTTAGGAGCTTCAACGGTAGAAGCTCAAGAAAAAGTAGCTATATCAGTTTCTAATGAAATGAAAGATATTCTTACAAATGGTACTGTCAAAAATGCCGTTAATGCACCTAAGATGGATATGAATAACGTAGATCAAAACGTTAAAGATTATTTATCTTTAGCTACAACACTTGGAGAATTTGGAATACAATTATTAAGTGGTGCACCAAGTAAAATTACAATGACGTATGACGGTGATGTTGCCAAAGCAGATACAAGTCTAATTACAAGAACTATAGTTACTCATATATTAAAAGAAGATTTTGCAGATGAAGTTAATATTATAAATGCACTTGCTTTATTAAATAAACAAGATGTATCTTACAATATTGAAAAGAATAAAAATGATTCTGGTTTCAGTAATTATATAGAATTATCATTATCTAATGATAAAGATTCAATTAAAATCGGTGGTACAGTATTAGCCGGATTCGGTCCTAGAATTGTTAGAATTAATAACTTCTCTTTAGATTTTAAGCCTAATCAATATCAAATTGTTACATGTCATAATGACCAACCTGGCATTGTAGGTAAAACTGGAAACTTATTAGGTTCTAAAGGTATAAATATTGCGTCAATGACTTTAGGAAGAACTGATGAAGGTGGACAGGCATTAATGATTCTCTCTATTGATCAACAAGCACCTCAACAAATTATTGAAGAGTTAAATCAAGTCGTACCATTTAATAAAATTATAAGTACCAAGCTAACGATTTAAACCTTAAAGTAATTAAAGCTACAGAAATATATGAATGTTGTATCCAGTACATCACTCATGTATTCTGTAGCTTATTTTTATAATAAAATTTGTCTTAATTCACCAACATGATTAATAATATAATCCGCTTCATATGACTCTAATTCTGATTTAGCTTGCTTACCTTTTAATCCTGTTAATGTTCCTATAAAAGTAGCACCAATTTTCTTAGCACTTAATAAATCTGCTAAAGAATCCCCTACTATAAAAACATCTTCTTTATTTACAATATCATTCTGTACCGAAGCATATTTATAATATTCTTCTTCTTTATTACCATTTAATGTAGCAATATAACTAAAAGGATTAGGTTTACCTAATGGCTTATAATTAGGATATAAATTCTCTGCCTTCATCACTTCACTTGCTGTCACAATGTGATTATTGTCGAAGTATGGTAATAATTCTAATGATTCAAAAGGCACAAGCGTTTCAGTTCTAGATCTACCTGTTGCTATTGCAATACGATAGCCTGCATTTTTCAAATCATTAAACAAATTTTGCAATTCTTCAACTGGACGAATGACAATTTCTTGATGTATAAAGCCAGTTTTATCACTATTATATGCTGGTTGACCTTCAACAGTCTCGAATAGGGTTGATCCTAAATACCATTCTTGATATATAGATTGCGTTAAATACCATAATGAACTTTTAAATTCAAATAGTGATACATTACTCACACTAAGCTCACTTTTAGCAAATTCCTGTAAAGATGCAAAAATATTCTCTTTCCCACTATCAACCGAATTTAAAAAAGTAAGTGGTAAATTATAATCAATTTGATAATCTTTGGTTATAGACTGACCTATTAATTGTAATTGCGATGGTTTTATAGACTTTGTTTGTAATACATTTTCAATCTTGTCTAATGGCAGTAGCTTTAAGATTTTAATAAAATGTAGACAAAATACAATATAGAGCATATCCCAATTAGAATTAAGACCTAATGATTTTAATTGATGCAATACTTTATCATTCACAAAGATGTTAGACCTTACATTTGAAATTATGTCATCATCAAGATGGTTTAAATTATTGTTATTATCCAAACCTAAATAATTATTATCCATTAGCAATTCATATACTGTTAATGCCGAAACATCAAAACATCTTTCTTCACTTAAAAATACACCATCAACATCAAATAAAACTGACTTCATCTATCTTACTCCCTTTCAGAAAATTCTGATACTATATAATATACATGGTGAAAATAAATAGAGCAAATTCAAAAATGAATTTGCTCTACTTTAATATTATTGTTCCATTTGTTTTTCAATTTCATCTGCTACTTGTTGAACATGTGTACCTATAATCACTTGCGTAGAATGTTGACCACTTTTAGTTACACCAACAGCTCCAGCGTTCTTGATTTTTTGTTCATCAATGTTTGAATTGTCTTTAAGTTCGAGTCTTAGTCTTGTTGCGCAATTAGTTAAGGTAGTAATATTTTGGCTACCACCTAAACCTTCCAGTATTTGTGAAGCTGACTTAGTATATTTACTTGTTTTAGTTGGTTTACCATTATCATTTTCTTTTTCAATAGCATCTTCGTCTGTTGGATCAGCTAATTCATTATCTCCACGACCAATAGTATTTAAGTTAAATACTTGTATAACAAATCTAAAGATGACGTAATATAAGATAAAGAATACAACACCTTGTACTAGTAACATGAGTGGATGATTAGATACTGGATTAATTAATGATAATAGATAATCTATAAGACCAGCGCTAAATGAGAATCCTGCTGTCCAATGGAAAAGTGCTGCAATAAATAGTGATAGACCTGTTAAGAAAGCATGAATAACATATAATACAGGTGCTACAAACATAAACGCAAATTCAATAGGTTCAGTGACACCAACGAAGAATGCAGCAATAGCACTTCCTAAAAACCAACCATAAACTTGCTTTTGTTGTGAAGTTTTAGCAGTATGATACATCGCTAATGCCGCTGCTGGCATACCAAACATCATAATTGGGAAGAAACCAGCTTGATATCGACCTGTTATACCATGAACAGCATCTTTACCAGTTTGGAATTTACCGATATCATTAATGCCAATTGTATCAAACCAAAATACAGTGTTTAATGCATGATGTAGACCAGTTGGAATTAATAGTCGATTCGCTACACCATAAATAAATGCACCAAAAGGTCCCATTCCGACAATCCATGTTCCAAATGTCATGATTGCACCATATACAACTGGCCAAACAAATAATAATATAATTGCTAAGAAAGTACAGAAAAAGGCTGTTAGTATTGGAACTAAACGTTTCCCACTAAAGAACGATAATGCAACTGGTAATTCAGTGTCACTAAATTTATTATAGGTATATGCTGCAATTAAACCAATAATAATACCTACAAAAACATTAGCATTATCCATTTTTTCAAATGATAAATCTATGGAACTTTGTTTCATATGTAAAATAGGTGCTAAATTTTTAGGTGATAGTACTTGTGTAACAACAAAGAAACCTAATGCTGCGGCAAGTGCAACGGCACCATCATTTTTCTTAGCCATACCAATTGCTACACCAATGGCAAATAGTATTCCCAATTGTCCTAAAATAGTTGTACCCACTGCTACAAAAAATAGAGCTACTTGAGGTAATACATGTAATGCATTAAGTGCGTTACCAATCCCTACTATAATCGCTGCAGCAGGTAAGACAGCAACAGGAAGCATTAATGAACGACCTAAGTTCTGAAAAAATTTATACATTCAATTCTCCCCTTTTCGATTGAATTACAACAATTATGTATTTGATATCCAAAACTATATAATTCAATGTTATTTATAGTTAATATTTAATGAAAGCGTTCTTAAATGCCGTCACATCAATTATTATCCTTAAATATTGTATCAGAATAAGAAGATAATTAAAATTGCTAATACGCTCTAATTATGAACTTTTCAAGATATTTAATTAGTGATTTTTTGAAATCTTTCATTTTAATTCGAAAAAAAAGATATTAAATACATCTATAAATAGCTTAATATTTAACTTTATATTAATTCATTTAAAATAAATTATACAAAATGTATTATACACAACTTTTTGTTTGTTTGATAAAATAAAGTCAATATTTAAGGAGGATGGTGCAACGTGAAAAAGTTTTTAGTTTTAATTTCAATTTTAAGTATATTATTAGTAGCATGTTCTAGTAGCCCTACTAAACAAGCTGAAGGAAAATGGCAAAATAGTGATGGAGACATCATTACGATTAAAGGTGAATCACTCAAAGTCACTAGTGGTGGTATGTCACTTGAAGGGTCTATTAAAGATGATAAAGAACATAAACATTTAGCTAAGATTAATCTAAGTGGTGAAACAGGCTATTTAAAAGTAGGAAAGAAAGCAATCTATGCCTTAGATTCACCTAATGACAAACCAGACAGTGAAGATAAATTCGAGAAAATTAAACAATAAGTTTAGTTTTACAATTGTTAGTACTTATTTATTTTATTAATATCACTGAAAATTAAAAGGTTGGATAATGATTTATTCGTACTTGAATCATTATCCAACCTTTATTGTTTTACTATAAATTTTTAGCTATTTCATTTAATTCTTTTTGAAGCGCAGTTGTTCTACGTTCAATTTCTTTAGTTAAATATTCTACTTTTTCATTTCTCTTTAACTCTTTAGGAATATCACTTGTATCAATTGGCTCTCCAAATTTAAGTAAAGCTTGCCCAGTCACTAATCCATGTAATGCTTTAGGTCCTACATATGCAGCTGGTAAAATAGGTGCTTTACCTAACATAGCTATTGTAGCTGCACCTCTTTTTAATGGTGCACCTTCCATTGATGTTCTATGACCTGTTGGGAATATGCCTACAGTTTTATTTTCTTTTAGTAATTTAATTGGTCGTTTCAATGTACTTGGACCTGGGTTTTCTCTATCAACAGGAAACGCATTTAATGAGCTCAGGAATTTCCCGCCCCATTTATTACTAAATAATTCTTTCTTAGCCATATAGTTAATTTGATTTGGATAAATTGCCATACCTAACATTATAACCTCGTTATAACTTTCATGTGTACAAGTCACAACATAATTATTGTCTTTGGGAATGTTTTCTTTACCAATAACAAATAGTGATTTGCCTAATTTAACTAAAATAAAATATAAAATACTACTTATCACTTTATACATCGTTACACCTACTTATATAGTTTTCTATTTAACATATAGATTTTATCATTTACCTGCAATATGAACAAGATAACTTCTAAATAAGTCTAAAGTCTGATAGCAGAAGACTAGCGTTTTTGTGAAAAAAATTACATAATTAAGAGTAGAGATTATTAAAATTGGAGGTCAAATATGTCAGATTATACACAATCGAATCAATCTTATGATTCTCAACAACAACCATCTCGATATAATAAACCTAAGTTTCCGTGGTTTAAAACCATTTTAGTTGCATTAATTGCAGGTATTATTGGTGCCTTACTCGTTCTTGGAATTGGTAAGATACTTAATCAAACTGTATTAAATCATGATGGTGCAACGGTTAATGAAGCGTCAAATAGTAAAGGCGGTAATCAATTAGATGGAAAAAGTGATAAATATGATTCTGTCCATGAGATGATTAAAGATGTTTCTCCAGCTATTGTTGGAGTTATTAATATGCAAAAATCAAATAACCTTGATGATTTATTAAAAGGAAAAACTTCTAAACCAGAAGAAGCTGGTATAGGTTCAGGTGTTATTTATCAAATTAGTGACGGTTCTGCTTATATCGTAACAAATAACCATGTTATTGATGGTGCATCTGAGATAAAAGTACAATTACACAATTCAAAACAAGTTAAAGCTAAACTTGTCGGCAAAGATGCTGTTACAGACATTGCTGTATTAAAAATAGATAATACTAAAGGTATCAAATCAATCGATTTTGCAAATTCATCAAAAGTTCAAACAGGAGATAGCGTGTTTGCAATGGGTAACCCACTCGGTTTAGAATTTGCAAATTCAGTCACATCTGGTATTATTTCTGCAAATGAACGCACAATTGATGCTAATACGACTGGTGGCAATACAAAAGTAAATGTACTTCAAACTGATGCAGCGATCAACCCAGGTAATTCTGGTGGTGCACTTGTAGATATTAATGGTAATTTAGTTGGTATCAACTCAATGAAAATTGCATCTGAACAAGTCGAAGGAATTGGATTTGCTATTCCTAGTAATGAAGTAAAAGTTACAATTGAGCAATTAGTTAAGCATGGGAAAATCGAACGTCCATCTATTGGTATAGGATTAATCAATTTACAAGATATCCCTGAATCATACAGAAAAGAAATGAATACCGATAGTCAATCTGGTGTTTATGTTGCGAAAGTCAGCCATGATAGTAACCTTAAAAAAGGTGATATTATAACAAAAGTTGATAGTAAAACTGTTAAAGAAGATACTGATCTAAGAACTTATTTATATGAACATAAGAAACCCGGAGAGCATATTAAATTAACAGTTATCCGAGATGGTAAAACTAAAAGTATTGATGTTAAATTAAAAAAACAAACACAAACATCTACACAGTCATCTTCAGAAAGACAAAGTCAATTTGCACAATAATAGTAAAACAAGGTATTAATGAAATTAAGATTCATCAATACCTTGTTTATTTTTGGTTAAAAATAACGCTGGAATTAATATAAATAAAATAGCTATCACAGAAACCACAAATCCTTCATGAAATCCTGTTAATTGCTTACTGATAACATCATGCATAGCAGATTTTGAAATGTTAGAAGCGACTACAGTTGCGATAATGGCTGTTCCAAAACTAGCACCAACATTCTCTATCATATTGATGCCAACACCAGCCTCTGATAATTGTGATTCTGACACACCTTTATATGCATCTGCCATCAATCCAAGATTTATACCACCCACGCTACATCCTCTAATAAATAATATTAGAGATATCCACCAGATAGATGTATGTTGATCTACAAAAGCTAATGGTAAAGTGCCGATAATAGCAATCACAATACTTATCATAATAACGTATTTTGCACCTATTCTATCAATATATTTACCTATATATGGACGTGTGATCAACATCCCTACCCCTTGAGGTATTAATGCTAAAGCTGCTTCGATTGCAGAATAATGTTTAAAAGATTGAAAGAATAACGGCAGTATAACCATTGGTCCCATAATACCTATATTAGCCAAAAGTAATCCTAACATTGAAGCTGAGTAAGTTTTACTTTTAAATAAGTTAATAGGTAATATCGTATTAAATTGATTTCTTAAATTATAAATGACATAACCAACAATAAATATCACACCTACAGTTATACAAAAGACTGCTAAAGGATCCAAAAATGTACCTTTATCTCCTGCTTCGGTGATACCATATATTAAACTTGTACTAATAATTCCTAACATTGCAATTCCTATAGCGTCTAACGATTTATCTTTGTTAAATGGTTTAAAAGATGGTACGTATTTCATCATAAGTGGTACCGAAATAACAGTTACTAATATATTAATAAAAAACATCCATCTCCAAGATGCAAAGTGAATAATAAAACCACCTAACGTAGGTCCTAATATAGGTCCAAAGATCATTGGGGTGCTTACAATAGCCATTACCTTACCTATATTTTCTTGACCTGCAGTCTTAACTAATAAAGTAAACATAAGAGAAGTGATAACACGTGCACTAAAACCTTGAACAATTCTAAATAGAATAAATACGTTAACTGAATTACTAAGTCCAACCATTAATGAAGTTAAACCGAATAATGACATTGCTATTATAAATACATTTTTACTATTGAATTGATTCATTAACCAACCAGAGAATGGAATAGCAATAGCTAAAGCTAGAATATATCCTGTAATTCCCCATTGAACAATATCAATACTAGTATGAAATGTTTGGTTTAATTGTTTGATACCAATGTTGATCATCGTTGAATCTAACATTGGAGCGATAGCACCTATAGCAATAGCCCATGCTGCATGCATCGTTTCTTTTGGAATTTGTTGACTTTGTGCTTTATATTCTGACATAAATTGACTCCTTTTTGTTTCTACGTCAACAAATTTACGCCTATTTTGTTTCCTTGTCAACAATAAAAATTTGAAAAATAAAAATGAGGCATCAATAATGCCTCATTCTCGAAACTATAACTTTCTAAATTTATTTAAAGTTGTAATTCATTTTTCTTAATTTCATCATCTAAATGGTTATTATATCTTTCAATAAATTGATATATACTATCAAATTCTTCTTGTGATAAATTGTCGAATACCACTCGATCTCTTGCTTCAAACTTAGCATGTAGTTGCTGATGTGTGTTATAAACTTGTTGACCTTTTGGTGTAAGTCGAAAATATATTTCTTTTTTATTACTATCGCTTCGATAACTTTCAATCAACGATTTTGTTTGAAGACGTTTTGTCAATTTACTTATGGCACCTCTTGTCATAAATAATTGTTCAGTTAAACTTTTAACATTAGGGTTTTTTAAGTCATGTATGGCTTCAATACAATGAACTTCACTTGATTTGTATTCTTTTAGCGCTTCTTGCATTTCATCTTTATTTAGCCATGCAATTTTATTAAACATGTTTCGCAACCCTCTCATGATGACTTCTTCTTTATTCAAGTTTTAACCTCCCACACACCAATTTAGATCTTTAGGTAATTGATTCAAGATCTTAAATAATTTATTTGTAATTAACCATAAAGTATTTCTTTTTACCTCTACGAATAATAGTAAATTCGTCTTCGATTTTGTCTTGATCTGAAAGTTCATAATTTACATCTTGTTGACGTTCACCATTAATATAAATTGCGCCATTATTAACATCTTCACGCGCTTGACGTTTTGAAGTAGCAATTCCTGTTTCAATTAACGCTTCAATAATATTTGTAGTTTCTTTAGATAATTCAACTTGAGGTACATCTTTGAAACCTTCTTTTAATTCTTTAGCTGATAATGATTTTAAATCTCCACTAAATAATGCTTGTGAAATTCTAATGGCATCGTTTAAAGCAGCCTCACCATGGATAAAACGAGTTACATTTTCAGCTAATGCTTTTTGTGCTTCACGTTTATGTGGTGCTTCCTCTTTTGATTGTTCTAATTGATCAATCTCTTCCTTACTTAAGAAAGTAAAGTATTTTAAGAATTTTATTACATCTTCATCTGATTGGTTTATCCAAAATTGATAAAACTCGTATGGACTTGTCTTTTCTGCATCTAACCAAACAGCACCAGATTCTGATTTACCAAATTTCTTACCATCAGATTTAGTTACTAGTGGAATAGTTAAACCATATGCTTCAGTTTGTCCATACATACGTCTCATTAATTCGATACCACTTGTAATATTACCCCATTGATCTGAACCACCTACTTGGATTTTACAATTTAATTCACGGTTCAAATGACCAAAGTCAATTGCTTGTAAAATAGTATATGTGAACTCTGTATAAGAAATACCATGTTCTAATCTTGTTTGGATAGAATCTTTTCCTAGCATATAGTTAACACCAACATGTTTACCATAGTCACGTAAAAAGCTAATTAACGAGATTTGCCCCAACCAATCTTTATTGTTAACTAAAGTTGCACCTTTATCTGTACCGAACTCAAATAGTTTATGCATTTGTTGACTAATACCTTGTACATTAGCTTCTACTTGTTCTTCGGTTTGTAATACACGTTCTTCTGATTTACCAGATGGATCACCAATCATACCTGTACCACCACCGATTAATACAATCGGACGATGACCATGCTCTTGAAAACGTCTTAAAGTTAGAAATGGAAGCAAATGACCAATGTGTAAACTATCTGCTGTTGGGTCTGCACCACAATATAAAGCTACTTGTTCTTTATTTAATAATTCTTCAATTCCCGCTTCATCAGTTTGTTGATATATAAGTCCACGCCATTTTAAATCTTCAATTAATGCATTTGACATTATTCAATTCCTCCTAAAAATATTCTTTTATTATCATAAGTTTAGATGTAAGTGTGATTGAAAGATAAGCCTTTTAAGTTTAAATGGTTCATATCATATTTTACTGAATATCTAAATATCAATAACTTTTAAAGATACTATCATCAAAAGTGTATTAGATATACAATTAAACAAAAAAATGCCCCTACATTTCATCAATGTAAGGGCGCATTTGCACGGTACCACCATACTTAAATTTAGGCTTCATAAGTGAATCATCCACAATTCTAAAACTAATTCATTTGGTATAATACTCAAACGTTTAGTTATCTAAGTGTCCAAAATTGTTGGATATTCTTTAACCTAATATCTCTCTTAATGATACGTTCATTAATCAAACGTCAGACTTGTAATAAAAAGGTGTATTCACAAAATAGAAAATATTAGTTCACAGCAACCACTAACTCTCTGAAATTCTCTACAAAGCTACTTGTCCTTCATCTGAAACCTATGTATTTGAATCTAATTATAGTTAACATTATTTTAAAAGTCAACTTACCGAGTATGATATAATAAGCTAAAATAAGGAGGTTTGCTATGGATAATATGAAACAACATCGGCAACATGATAATTTGTTTCGATTTGAAAAATTATATAAACGAATTAAACACATCATTGTTTCAGTTTTTATAATCGGTGTAGTGTTTACACTTATTATCTTATTAGCTGCCCTAGTTTATTTTCACCAACTAACTAAAGAAGCATCATCAATAAGTGATAATGCATTAAAACATAAAGTCATTCACTTTGCTGGAGATGATTTAATTAATTATAAAAACAAGGACATCTTATATGAATATGATCATTCACTTAATCCATTAATAGTAGGTCCTAAACATGTGAATCCAGATGTTATTAAAGCGCTAACGTCTTCAGAAGATACTTTATTTTTCCAGCATAACGGCATTCTTCCAAAAGCCATTTTAAGAGCAATGTTTCAAGATTTATCTCAGAAAGAACATAGTTCTGGTGGCAGCACCATTACACAACAATTAGTTAAAAATCAAGTGTTAACTAATGAAAAAACATATAGTCGTAAGGCTAATGAAATTATACTAGCTCAACGACTTGAAGATATATTAAGCAAAAAGGAAATTATCTACACCTATTTAAATATTGTTCCATTTGGACGAGATTATAACGGTGCTAATATCACTGGTATTTCATCTGCATCTTATAGTTTATTCGGTGTTTCAGCGGAACATTTAAATATCGCTCAATCCGCTTATCTTATTGGGTTATTACAAAGTCCATATGGTTATACACCCTATGACGAAAATGGTAACTTAAAACCTGCAAATGAAATTGAATATAGCATACAAAGACAACATTATGTTCTAAAACGTATGCTAGTAGAAGAAAAAATTACAAAGGCAGAATATCAAAAAGCAAAACAATATAATATTAAAACTCATTTATTAACTAAACCTAAAAAATCATCAAATTAAAAATAACCCCTTGATAATATTCAATAAATTATCAAGGGGTTAACTATATATTTTAGAATAATCCTATTGCATGTCCATCATCAGTTACGTCCATGTTTAATGCAGCAGGTTTTTTAGGTAAACCTGGCATTGTCATAATTGCACCTGTCAATGCAACGATAAATCCTGCACCAGTTTTAGCTTCTAATTCACGGATTGTGATTTCGAAATCACTTGGTGCTCCTAATGCTGTTTGATCATCACTAAATGAGTATTGTGTTTTAGCCATACAAATTGGGTAATGATCCCAACCATTATCTTTAAATTGTTTTAATTGTTTTTGAGCTTTACTAGTGAATGTTACTTTTGAACCGCCATAAATTTCTTTAACAATTGTTTCAATTTTATCTTCTAGTGGTTGTTCTAATTCATAAAGTGGTTTGAAATTTTGTGGTTGATCTAGAACTTCTAGAACTTCATTAGCGAGGTCAACTCCGCCTTTGCCACCTTTTTCCCAAACTTCAGTTAGAGCAATTCTTACGCCATTTTCTTTTGCCCATGATTTAACAAATTCTACTTCAGCATCTGTATCATGAATGAATGCATTAATTGCAATAATTGGTTCTACACCAAATTTTTTAATATTATTAACGTGTCGTTCTAAGTTAACAATACCAGCTTTAACTGCATCTACATTTTCTTCTTTCAAGTTATCCTTAGTGACTCCGCCATGCATTTTTAAAGCACGAACTGTTGCCACTAAGACGACAGCTGAAGGTTCGAAACCAGCTTCACGGGCTTTGATATCCATAAATTTCTCAGCACCTAAATCTGAACCAAAGCCTGCTTCTGTGACAACAATATCAGCTAAGTCTCTCGCTGTTTCTGTAGCTAAAATAGAATTACAACCATGTGCAATGTTAGCGAATGGGCCACCATGAACTAATGCAGGTGTACCTTCAATTGTCTGTACTAAGTTAGGTTTAATTGCATCTTTTAAAATCATAGCTAATGCGCCTTCAACTTTTAAATCTGCAACGGTAACTGGTTTACGATCGCGTGTATATCCAATTGTTATTTTACTTATTTTTTCTCTTAAATCTTTAATATTACGACTTAAACATAAAATAGCCATAATTTCTGAGGCAACAGTAATATTAAATCCATCTTCACGTGGCACACCGTTAGTTGGACCACCTAAACCAACGTTTACATGACGTAGTGCACGATCATTCATGTCTAGAACACGTTTCCATTCAATTCTACGTTGATCTATGCCTAAGTCATTACCTTGGTGTATATGGTTATCTATGAAAGCAGATAAAGCATTATTTGCAGTAGTAATAGCATGGAAATCACCATTAAAATGTAAGTTAATATCTTCCATTGGTAATACTTGTGCATAACCGCCGCCTGTTGCGCCACCTTTAATACCAAAAGTAGGTCCTAAAGCAGGTTCACGTAAAGCTACCATGACACTTTTCTTTAGTTCATGGAAAGCATCTGATAATCCTACTGTTACTGTTGATTTACCCTCTCCAGCTGGAGTTGGACTCATTGCAGTTACTAATACTACCTTACCTTTATTGTCTTTAGGTTTAATTTGGTTTATATCAATTTTAGCTTTATAATGTCCATATTGTTCTAAAGCTTCATCTGAAATTCCTGCCTCATTAGCAATTTCACTAATAGGTCTTAATTTTGATTGGTTTGCAATTTCTAAATCTGATAAATGTGCCAACTTATTTCAACCCCTTATAAATATTTATAAAATTATAAAAATAAGTGTAAGAATCAGTTATGTACATGATTCAATTGCTCTTACATCTTTAATAATAACCGACTTATTTATTGATGTCGAATATTTGATAGCGTTTTCAAAAACGCCATCGAATTCTACACATAAAAAGGACCTAAAAATAATTAGGTCCTTTTAGTTACTTATTGACGTTAATGTGTGAAAATAGAGTTTTGTAAATGCATTTTTCTAATGTCAATTATTAATCTTCCATTGTACTTAAGTCACCAGCATCTAAATCTAATTCCCAAGCTTTTAATACACGTCTCATAATCTTACCTGAACGTGTTTTAGGTAGTTTATCTTTAAACTCAATTTCTCGTGGTGCAGAGTGTGCAGACAATCCTTCTTTTACAAATTGGCGAATATCATTTTTTAATTCATCAGTTGGTTCATAACCTTGTCTCAGTGCTACGAATGCTTTAATAATTTCACCACGTACAGGATCTGGTTTACCGATGACACCTGCTTCAGCCACTGCTTCATGTTCTACTAACTTAGATTCAACTTCAAATGGGCCTACACGTTCACCAGCAGTCATAATCACATCATCTACACGTCCTTGGAACCAATAATATCCGTCTTCATCTTTATATGCAGAATCCCCTGAAACGTACCAATCTCCGATAAAGTAAGAATCATATTTTTCTGGATTTTTCCAGATAGAATGCATCATAGATGGCCATCCTTTTTTGATTGCTAAGTTACCCATTCTATTAGGTGGCAATTCTTTACCTTCATCATCTACTATAGCTGCTTCGATGCCAGGTAATGGTTTACCCATTGAACCTAATTTAATGTCCATGGCAGGATAGTTAACAATCATATGTCCACCAGTTTCAGTCATCCACCAAGTATCTAAGACACGTTTATGGAAAACGTCTTTAGACCATTTGATAACTTCTGGATTGAGTGGTTCACCAACAGACAAGATTGAACGTAATGATGACAAATCATATTTTTCTACAATATCGTCACCAGCACTCATTAACATACGTAAAGCCGTTGGTGCAGTGTACCAAATTGTTACTTTAAAGTCTTGAATCATTTTGTACCATTGTTCTGGAGAGAATCGACCACCAACAATACAGTTTGTAACACCATTTAACCATGGAGCAAAGACACCATATGACGTTCCAGTTACCCAACCTGGATCTGCTGTACACCAATAAACATCATCCTCTTGTAAATCTAATACATATTTTCCAGAAATATAGTGAACTAACATTGCTTTTTGAACATGTAGTACACCTTTAGGTTGACCGGTAGAGCCAGATGTATAATGTAAAATTAAGCCATCGTCTTCATTTAACCATTCAATATCAAACTCATCACTAGCTTTTTTAAATTCAGTATTAAAGTCAACATATGCCTCATCCACATCGTCATCTACTACAACAATTGTTTCCAAGTTAGGTAATTTATCTTTTGGAATTCGTGGTAATAATGCTTTATTTGTAACAATGACTTTAGCATCACTATTTTCAAGTCTGTCTGCCACAGCTTTTTCCATAAATGCTTCAAATAGTGGTCCAACAATTGCACCAATTTTTAAAATACCTAAGAAAGCGAAATACAATTCTGGTGTTCTTGACATGAAAATAAATACTCTATCCCCTTTTTGAACATTAGCTTTATTTTTTAAAACATTGGCTGCTTTATTTGAGTATTTTTTCATCTCTTCAAATGTGTATGATTCATGACGACGTTCGTCTTTATAGTTTAATGCTATCTTTTCTCCCTTACCCTCATCAACATGTCTATCTATACATTCATAAGCCATGTTGATTTTTCCTGTCTTATTCCAAGAGAATGCCTTTTCAACATCTTTCCAATCAAAGTTATTATACGTTTGTTCATAATCTTGCAAATTATAATTTCCAGGTTCACTTTTATATACTTCAACTTTCATAAGAAAATCCCCCTTCGATTTATGAAATCGCTTTCTTTATAGTGAATTATACATATAATTGTCACATTATTCAAAACATTTAATTATAATTGACATCATTTTTGTCATTTTACATCAAGAAAAGTATAATAAGTATAAAGAACAAGGAGGTTTTAATTAGGAGGTGAAGATATGCAACATATAAAATCTTATATTAAAGAGAATATATACTTAGAAGATCAGCATTTTATAATAGAAGGCCCTGTTTCATATTCTTTTTTGAAAACGCTTACTTTCAACGATGGATTAAATGCATTTAGATCCTACAATGAACAATTTGAAGCTTTATTAGAAATTACTACGTTACCTGAAGGTAGAGTTTATATTATTCGGAGAGACAAACATATTATAGGTTATGTTATGTATCATTATCCAGATGAATTAGAAAGATGGTCTACTGGCCAACTCCCCTATTTAATTGAGCTTGGTGCAATCGAGTTAAGCAAAGGTTACCGTCATTTACATTTAGGTGGGAGATTAATTCAAATCAGTTTATCAGCTGATGAATTTGAAGATTATATTGTCTTAACAACTGAATATTATTGGCATTGGGACTTAAAACATGCCCAACTAGATGTATTTGAATATAAACGGTTAATGCAAAAATTAATGCAAAAAGGCGGTTTAGAAGTCTTTGCTACAGATGATCCAGAAATTACAAGTCATCCAGCAAATTGTTTAATGGCTAGAATTGGTAAAAGAATTAGTTTAGATCAACAACATGCTTTCGACGATATTAGATTTCAAAACCGCTTCTTTTATTAGCAGATTGAAAGGAATGAGCTTATGAGTAATAAAAATAAAACAGGTTATGTATACTCAGATGATATTTTAAAATATAGATTTAATAATGAGCATCCTTTTAATCAAATGCGTTTAAAATTAACAACTGAACTTTTAATAGATGCACAGTTTTTATCTAATGAAAATATTTTAACACCTCGAATTGCTACAGAAGATGAACTCGCTTTGATACATCGTTATGATTATATACAAGCGATTAAACATGCATCACATGGCATCTTAAGTTCTGAAGAAGCTAAAAAATATGGTTTTAATGATGATACAGTTCCATTTAGACATATGCATCGTCATTGTTCTCGTATTGTAGGTGGTGCTTTAAACTTAGCAGATAAGATTATGGACGGTACTTATACAAATGGTTGTCATTTAGGTGGTGGCTTGCATCATGCTTTACCAGGTCGTGCAAATGATTATTGATACAGACGCACATCATGGAGATGGTACTCAGTGGAGTTTTTATACGAGCAATGATGTATTAACCTATTCTATCCATGAAACTGGTAAGTTTTTATTTCCTGGTTCTGGACATTATACTGAACGTGGTGAAGATATCGGTTATGGTTATTCAGTCAATGTACCATTAGAACCTTATACAGAAGATGAATCATTCTTGCGCTCATTTAAATCTACAGTTGAACCTGTCATTGCAGCATTTAAATCTGATATCATTTTAAGCGTCAATGGAGTGGATATTCATTACAGAGATCCGCTAACACATATAAGTTGTACTTTAAATTCTTTATATCAACTACCTTATATAATTAAAGCACTTGCTGAAAAATATACTCATAATAAAATAATTATGTTTGGTGGCGGAGGTTATAATTTATGGAGAGTTGTGCCTCGTGCCTGGAGTCATTTATATTTAAGTTTAATTAATGAGCCTATTCAAAAAGGTTATTTACCATTAACTTGGATTAATAAATGGAAACATTATAGCTCAGTGACACTTCCAAAAAGATGGGAAGACCGTTTGAATGATTATACGTATATACCTAGAACTGATGAAATTTCAGAAAAAAATGCACGTGTAGCAGATTTAATAGCAAGTTGGTATGATTTTACATCCAAATAATTTCACCCCATAAATTAGTTATCAGTCTAATTTATGGGGTGTTTATTACATAGTACGTATATTATTTAATTATTTTGTCGTACCACGATATTCAATTCTATGAGGTAAAATCACATTAGGTTCTTCAATTTCCTCTTCATTCATATACTTAGTTAATAATCTCATTCCAACAGCACCAATATCATATAATGGTTGTATTACACTTGAAAGTTGTGGTCTAACCATTTCTACTAAACGCGTATTATTAAAACTAACGATTTGTAAATCTTCAGGAACTTTTATACCTGAATCTAATGCGCCGTGTAACACACCGATCGCTTGTTCATCACTGATTGATAATACAGCATCAGGTAAGTTATCTTTCATTTCATCAAAAACTTTCATGCCTTCTTTGTAACTTTCAGCCCCTGTTAAATGAAGCGCATCTTCTAATATTAGATTATTATCATATAGCACTGTATTTAAACCATCTAAAACATCTTCTTGGGCTTTCTTAGAATAATCACCACCAACTAATGCAAATTTCTTAGCACCTTGGTCAATTAAATGTTGTGTTACTTCTTGAGCAGCTTTTTCAAAATCAATGTTAACAGAAGCAACATGATCATCTTTACCATTCGTACCTGATACAACGACTGGTACTGATGATTGGTTGATTAATTCTTTGATTTCTTCTGAAATTGTACCTCCTAAGAATATAATACCATCTACTTGTTTACTTAAAAGATTGTTAAAAATTTCTTTTTCTTTTTCAGGATCATTATCTGAATTTGAAATGATTGAATGATATTTATACATTGTAGCAATATCTTCTAAACCACGTGCAAGTTGTGAATAATAAACGTTTGAAATATCAGGAATAATCACACCTACAGTCGTAGTTCGTTTACTAGCAAGCCCACGTGCAACTGCATTTGGACGATAGTTTAATTTTTTAATTACTTCATTCACTTTATTTCGAGTTTCAGGCTTTACGTTTTGGTTACCATTAACAACACGAGAAACAGTTGCCATCGACACTCTGGCTTCTCTTGCCACATCATAAATTGTTACTGTCATAATTTCCTCCTTGCAAGCGTTTTATACGCTATTATACCGTGTTTTCATATTATTTTCAAAGTTTACCATATTTAAAGATGCAGTGAAATAAATTTGTTTTGTTGTTCACATTTCTGTCAGAAAAATTGTAGATTTAAATTATATTCACTTTAAAACAAAATTTCTAATGATGCATATTAAAAGATATATTTTGTACAAATAAATTAAATTCAAACCAAAAATAGCTACTTCTTTACAAAATACCTTTTGTTCAATGAAGTAGCTTTAATTTCATTATCGATTATTTTAATTTCTTTTGGTTATATAAGTCTGCTAGTGGTTTTAATTCATTATAAAATTTATTAAATTCTTTTAAATCCATTTGTTGTCCTGCATCACTTAATGCTACTGAAGGATCTGGATGTACTTCTGCCATAACGCCATCTGCTCCTACAGCAAGTGCAGCTTTTGCAGTCGGTAACATAATGTCTTTTCTACCAGTACTGTGTGTTACATCGACCATCACAGGTAAATGTGTACCTTGTTTTAATATTGGTACAGCAGAAATATCTAATGTGTTTCTAGTTGCTTTTTCATATGTTCTAATTCCACGCTCACATAAGATAATATTTCTATTACCTTGAGATGCGATATATTCTGCAGCATATGTGAATTCTTCAATTGTTGCTGATAATCCACGTTTTAATAAAATTGGTTTATTTGTACGACCAGCTTCTTTTAAAAGTTCAAAGTTTTGCATATTACGTGCACCAATTTGGAAAACATCAAGATATTCATCTGCAACTTCAAAATCATTTGGATTTACGATTTCACTAATGACATTTAAATTATATTTATCTTTAACATTTTTTAAGATTTTAAGACCTTCAACACCTAAACCTTGGAAATCATATGGGGACGTACGTGGTTTAAACGCTCCACCACGTATAAATTTCTCACCTTTTGCTTGTAAATCAGCAGCAACTGTATCTACTTGTTCTTGCGATTCTACTGAACATGGACCAAAAACAAATGATTTATAACCTTCTCCAAATTTACCTCCATTATCAAAATGAACAATTGTATCTTCAGGTTTTAATTTTCTAGATACGTATAAATGTTTTTCATTCTCTGATTTTTGTAAATCTGTAGAGGCTTTAAAAATTTCTTTAAATAATTGTTTAATCACATTATCATTGAACGGACCATTATTCTTATCTAAAAGATCGTTAATCATTTCCTTTTCACGTTGAGGGTCATATACACGTGTACCCTGTTTAATTTTTTCTTCTCCAATTTTTTGAGCTAGTTCACCACGTCGAGATAATAACTCTAAAATCTGATCGTTTAATGAGACAATTTCTTGTCTGTAGCTATCTAATTTATTACCCATAGTCATTCCACCTCTATACTATTAGTTGCACATTATATGTATCACTTTAAAGCGATAAAATAAATGTATTTACGAATCATTCTAACAATTAACATTTTATTGTTCAAGTTATAATTGTCGGAATTGATTAAATTTTCTAAAAATATGATAGTATTATCATATTCCCATTTATGAACACATATTTTAAAAAAGAAAAAGAGCAGAACGTCATACATCCTACTGTAAATGAATGATGGGTTCCACTCTAATATGTTATACATTTAATTTTAACCACTAAAATCAAATACTAACCAATGAGTGCTTATATTAATATCATAATATTAACTTATATTAAATACAAACTAATTAGTCATTAAAAGTACGTTTTTCGATTTTACTAGTTGTTTTTTCTACTTTTTGTTGAGTAGATTTTGTTTTATCTTGTTGTGCTTTATTTTGATTAGATGATTTTGTTGTTTTCTTAGTTGATTTTGTTTGTGCTGTTGTTTGATTACTATTTTTTTTAGTTGATTTTGTTGTTGCTTTAGCTTGACTATTAGATTTTTTAGTTGATTGATTATTATTTTGTCTTGTTACGACACCTTTATCAAACTGTGCTTTACTTTGTTTTTTTGTTGGTTGCTTAGTACTAGATTGTTTAGATGATGATTGTGCTGATTTATTATTTTGGTTAGATTTTGTTGTTGTTTTAGTAACTAAATTAGGTACTTTAGTCATCGTTGATTTTGCAATTGGTGCTTCTTCAAGTAATGCTTTAGTTAATTGAGATTCTTTAGAACCTTTAGTTAATTTACTTTTTTTAGTTTTAGCTGCACTTGCTAGTCTATTAGCAAATGAGCCATCATTATTTTTTGTTGATTGTTCTTCAGTTTTAGTTACTAAATTTGGTGTAGATTGTTTATTATTTTTGGCTACACCCTGTTCTTTTGTTAAAGCTTTAGTATTAGCTGATACATTAGCATCATTATCTAATTTTGTTTTCTTCGTTTTAGCTGCACTTGCTAATTTATCTGCATTAGATTGTGTTGATTTGCTAGCTTTTTCTTTTGATGGATCAGATAGTGAAGATTCTTCTTTAATAGCAGATTTTGCCATTACAACTTCTTCAGATGATACGTGTTGATTACTATTTATATGAGATTGTTGTTCCTCATTCTGACTTTCTTCCTTAGCTTCTTGAATTTTACGTGCTTGTGGTGATTGGTCTGCTAAGCTATCTTTATTTGTTTCAGCTTGAATTGCATTTTGTTGTGCTGCTAATTCTGTAGCTGATGGTGTTGTACTAGATTGTTGTTCTTTATTTTGTGTTTCTTGTTTAGCTTGTTGTATTTCACGTGCTTGTGGCAACTGATCTGCTAAACTATCTTTATTTGTTTCAGCTTGAATTGCGTTTTGTTGTGCTGCTAATTCTGCAGCTGAAGCATCTGATCCAGAATTTCCTTCTGCTTCTAATTTTGCTTCTTGAATATCTCTAGCTTCTGGTGATTGATCTGCTAAATTATTGTCGCTTACTTCTCTTTGGATTGCGACTTTTTGTGCTGATAATTCATCAGATGAGATACCATCTTTTGATTTATTTCTGAAGTTTTCAACTTGGTTTTTAACAGATTCAAAATGTCGTTCTGCTTGAGATTTGTAATTTAATGCTTTTTCACGTAGTTCTTTTTCTTTGGCAATCGCTTGATCAGCTTTTTCGAAAACTTTCAATTTGTAATATAACCCTAAAGCTGAACCTACTAAAGCACCGGTAATAAAGCTTACAACAAAATCTTTACGTTGTGGTGTTTGATTATTTATACGAGTATGACGGCTGTATAAATCATTTCCAGTATTATTTCTTTCAAAATCATCACGATTATAGTGTTCCATGATTTATTCCTCCCTATAACAAATGCACTTAAACAAGTAACAACCTCATTTAAGTGCATTTAGTTCATTCTTATTAATTATTTGTCAACACGTGTAGTATAGCTATGATCTGTATCATTTGCTACTGTGTTTGCTTTGTAATTTGCACTTCCTCGACGGTAGTGTCTATTTTGCCATTTGTCAGCAATTTCCATTGCCACATTTGACCATTGTACTACTTGAGAAATTTTATCTTCATTTTGAGATACGTTGTGTGTAATAGAATTAGTTACACGGTCAACTGAACCATTTAATGTTTGAACTGAGTCACCAATACCTTTAACAGCATCAACTACAGAATTCAAACGATCAACTTTACCTTGAATATCTTCAGTTAAACGGTTAACTTTATGAAGTAAATCAGTAGATTCTCTTGTAATACCTTGTACTTGACCTTCAACACCATCAAGTGTTTTAGCCACGTGATCTAAATTTTTCTTAACAGAAATTAACACTACAACGATACCGATACATAAAATTAAGAACGCTATCGCAGCGATAATTCCAGCAATTGGTAAAATCCAATCCATTAAAAACGCCTCCTAAATACCTAATTATAAAATTCATTAATATTTAATACCCTTGAGAAATCATTATAAACATATTAGAAATCTTTTTTTATACCTAATTTATTTAAGTACGCTTTTTGGATTTTTTGAATATCTCCAGCGCCCATAAATAATATTACAGCATTATCAAATTTCTCTAATACATCTATACTATTTTCATCAATTAATGCTGATCCATCAATACGATCAATCAAGTCTTGAATCGTCAATTCACCAGTGTTTTCTCTAATAGAACCAAAAATTTCACATAAGAAAACATGGTCAGCTGCGCTTAAACTTGTTGCAAATTCTTCTAAGAATGCTTGAGTTCTTGAGAATGTATGTGGTTGGAATACAGCAATAACTTCTTTTTGTGGATATTTTTTTCTAGCTGTTTCAATTGTAGCATTAATTTCTCTTGGATGGTGAGCATAATCGTCTACTAATACTTGATTTGATACTTTTGTTTCATTAAATCGACGTTTTACACCACCAAATGTTTCTAATGCTTCTTTTATATTATCAACATTCATTTTTTCTAAATAACTAATAGTTACAACAGCTAATGTATTTAGAATATTATGGTCACCATATTGTGGTGATAGGAATTGATCATAAAATTCTCCATTAATATAAACATCAAATTGTGTACCTTGTTCAGTGATTTGTATATTTTTAGCATATACGTCATCAGTTTCTTTTAAACCATAGTAATAAATGGGTACATCCGCTTCTAATTTTCTAAGATATTCATCGTCGCCCCATGCAATGATAGCTTTTTTTACATTTTGAGCCATTTCTTGGAATGCATCAAAAACGTCATCAACATCTCTGAAATAATCAGGATGGTCAAAGTCAATATTTGTCATAATTGCATAGTCAGGATCATAACTTAAAAAGTGACGTCGATATTCGCAAGCTTCGAATGCAAAATAGTCACTGCCAGGTAAACCCATTCCTGTACCGTCACCTATAAGGAATGAAGTCTTTTTATCTCCATTCATCACATGAGATAACAATCCAGTTGTTGATGTTTTACCATGTGCACCAGTAACTGCTACCGAAGTATATTGGTTAATTACATGGCCAAGAAAATCATGATATCTAATCACATCTAATTTAAGTTGATGTGCTTTGACTATCTCTTCATGTGTATCAGGGAAAGCATTACCCTGTATAATTACCATATCTTCTTTAATATTGTTACTATCAAACGGTAAGATAGTTATACCTTTATTTCTTAGAGCAACTTCTGTAAAAACATAAGTTTCAATATCTGAGCCTTGCACTTCATGCCCAAGATCATGCATGATTTGTGCCAATGAACTCATGCCAGAACCCTTAATTCCGACAAAATGATAGTGTGTCATTATAAAACTCCTTACTAATTTTTAATCTTGATTCAAATCCGCCTCAGTAATATAAACATCTCTAGGTTTAGAACCGTTCGCTCCAGATATATAACCTAGTTGTTCTAATTGATCTATGATTCTCGCTGCTCTATTATACCCAATTTGGAAATGTCTTTGTACTAACGAAGTAGAAATATGTCCTTCATTAATCATGAACTCACACACATCATCAAATAAATCATCTTGTGCTTGAGTTTGTGTTTTCTTTAATAATTCTTTTTCTTCAAATAAATAATCAGGTTCACGCTGTTGTTTAATAAAATCTACAACGTCGTCAATTTCTTCATCTGAAACAAATGTACCTTGAACACGGATAGGTTTATTCATACCGCCACCAAGATATAACATGTCGCCATATCCTAATAGTCGTTCTGCTCCTCCGCTATCAAGAATAGTTCTAGAATCTACACTTGATGATACCATAAATGCAATTCTAGTTGGGATATTAGCTTTAATTAAACCGGTAATAACATTAACTGATGGTCTTTGTGTGGCAACAAGCATATGAATACCACAAGCACGCGCTTTTTGAGCTATTCTCGCGATGGATTGTTCTACTTCTTGTGGCGCCATCATCATTAAATCGGCTAATTCATCTATTACTATAACAATTTTTGGCATTCTTTGTTCATAAGAAGCTTTCTTATTGAATGCTGTAATATTTCTAACGTGATATTGAGCAAATAATTTATATCGACGTTCCATTTCTTCAACAGCCCATTTTAAACTTTGTGTGGCTGCTTTAACATCTGTAATTACTGGTGACACAAGATGTGGCAAATCATTATATGGTGCTAATTCAACCATTTTTGGATCAATTAATAATAATCTTAATTCTTCCGGATGATTTTTATACAATAGCGACATTAAAATACTATTAATGCACACTGATTTACCTGAACCTGTTGCACCTGCAATTAAAGCATGAGGTGTTTTAGCAATGTCCATAAGTAATGGTTCATTGTTGATGCGATAACCCATTGCAACTGTCAATTTAGATTCAGCATTTTTAAATTGATCTGAATCTACAATTGATCTCAAATTGACTTTGGCAGGGTTTTGATTAGGTACCTCGATACCTACTAAACTTGTACCTGGTATCGGCGCTTCGATACGTATATCTTTGGCTGCTAACGCCATTTTAATATCGTCTTGTAAAGCAGTAATTCTTGATACTTTAACACCTTTTTCAACTGATAATTCAAAACGGGTCACACTTGGACCTTCAGTAACATTTTGAACTTCTGCAGGAACATTGAAATAATATAATGCATCATTTAATTCTTGCTTTTTATCATCAATCCACTCTTCATTTACTTCATGTGGTTCTGGTGATTCAAGCAATTCCATACTAGGTAAATTAATATTTGGACCTTTTCTTATAGTGGGCTTTTGAACTTTAATATTTTCATTATTATCCACTTCTCCAGATGTAACCTTAGATGTAGATGCATGAGTATTCTCTCGTTTGTCTTCATTGCGATTATCTGAATCATTTTCATTAACATCATTGGAAGCATGTTGCATAGACGAACTATCATCTTCCATATTTTGATTAATTCCAACATTATAATCGCTCTGAGCCATTTGCACATTCTCATTATTGACAACGTCATTTGCACTTAGGCTATGTTCACTTGCAGTTGAATTTGAGTCACTTTCATATGTTGTTTGATTTAGTTCATTTGTACGATCAGCTGAAGGCGCTTCACTTTCACTTATATTGTTTGATTGTTGATTTGATTCAGAGTGTTCTGATGTATTGTATTGCTCTGACGATGCTTGCTTAATATTATTTGATTGTGTCGAATTTGATTGACGTTCAGGCGTTAGATTTGGAACATGAACTGTGCGAGATTTTTTCTTATCTATCATACGTTTTTTATCTGAAGGCGTCATAACAACATTAAATGGCTTACTACCTTTTAATGGCTTGCTAGTTTGTCCAGAATGTAGATGCTGATTAGTTTCTACGCCTTTATTTTCACTATTAACTTTATCAAAATTCTGATCAGAACTTTCTGATTGATTATCATTTATAGATTCAGAATAGCTATTTTCTGAACTACTTAAGTTTTGAGTATTATCATAAGATGAAGCGACAAATTCAGATGTTTCATTACTATTATTAGAGATGAAACTATCACTTAATGATTCATCACTTTCTAATACTGATTCTGATGTTGACATTGTTTTATCACTATTACCTAAATTGCTATCTTGAATATGTGGATTTCGCTTTTTAGCATATTCCGTTTCATGATCGACGCTTTGAGTAACTGCATTATGACCACTTCTTCTATTCAAGTGCTTATGATCATTAAGTTTTGATGTCTCACTATCATATAGAGATGAAGATGTATGTTCTGAAGTAGAATATGTTGTTGGTTGCTCACTATCATCTAATTCTCGATAATCTGCATCATCTATATTATTATCTTCATTTTCTGATATTGATGTTTTATCACTGTAATGATGTTTTGCATTTTCTGAACTAATTGTAGAGTCACTTTGACTAGATTCAGAGTCTTTCTGGACGGTAGTTGTTCGATCATCATATATGGATTGAGATGAAACATAGTTAGTATCAGTTGTTTCTGAGCCATCATCTTGTTCTGTTAAATCAGTCACAGTAACATCGTCATCATTTACTTGATGTCTTGGTTTAATATCAGATAAATCGATTTCTTCATAATTGTAATGAGATGTTTCTTGTTGATCTAGGTCTGAATTTTCAATTGCATCTGTTTGATTTATTGTTTCATTATTGTCATGCTCGTTAATCATAGCATTGCTATCATCTTGAGATTCCATATCTAATGAACTTTCACCAACATATTGTTGTGCTTGTTTGGCATACATTTCATCAATTGCTTTTTGTATACTATCTTCATTGGTCTCTTTATTTTGTTGTCTTTTTTCTTGCAATGCTTTTTTAAATCGACGCTTTTGAAGCACTTTTCGTTCACGTTCTCTTCGAATTTCTTCAACAATTTGAGATGCATAGATATTGTTAATATTAATAGTATTATCTTTAGTTGAATGGTTAGGAGTTGAGTTAATTGCTTTTTCATCTCCCACTGACGATGTTTGTTGATTTATATTCTCATCATGTTTTGAATTACTATTTGTACTAGTTTCTTTTACATCATTCGATTGTTGATTACTTCTAAAGTTGCTTTGGGATCTTTCGGCAGTGTATCCATCGTTGTCACTAGAATGATTAACATTTGAACTCATTTTATTATTAGTTTCTTCTTCATTGTCTTTAGGAGGTATCATGCCGTTTTCAATTGGTCGTCTTTTCATCGTACCAAAAATGGCTGATGGTACTTCTGAAGCTTTAAAATCACTTTTGTGATATGTATACTCCGGTTGCGTTTTATAATTTGATTTAAAACGTTCGGATTGTAATTTCATTCTTGGTTGTGATTTTGAAGATGTAGCACCATTATTAGATTTGTTATCTCCTAATGAAGTAGGAGAAATTTGGCGGTGAGTTGATTTAGTGACATAAGGATTTGTTACTTGTTTTCTTCTAGTTTTATTTGAATTAGATTGTCGAGACGAGTTCACATACTCATCGTCATTGGCATGATTCCTTCTACGACGATGTCTCTTACTTTCTTGAGAAGTTAAAGTTTCATTATCATCATTTTTCACATAAGATTGTTCCCCATCATTCACAGATGTATATTCAGACTCCACATTTTCTGATTCAAAACCATTAATAGGAAATCGGAATTTACCTTTTGGTCGATGATAGATATCATTATTTTGTGGCAGTAATGAGTCATGATTAGAATCATTCGATTGAGTTGCCTGGCGTCTTTTATTTTTATTTCTTAATATATCTTCATTTGAATCATTATCTTCGCCAAATAATTTATCAAACCAGCTCATACTTTCACGACCTTCCTTTGTTATTCAAAAAATGCTTGTCCAATATCATAGCTATCATCTAGCACCATAATACCTTTTTCTTTAGGAGCATTTGGTAAATCTAATTCTTTCATTGAACAAATCATACCGCTAGATGCAACGCCTCTAAGTTCTGCATCTTTGATTACCATACCACTTGGCATTACTGCGCCCACTTTTGCTACAACTACTTTTTGTCCTTGTTCGACATTTGGTGCGCCACAAACAATTTGCAATGTATCATTACCTACATTGACATTAAGTACACTTAATTTATCAGCGTCAGGGTGTTTTTCTTTTGTTTCTACATAACCTACAACAAATTTTGGAGATAAATCAGCATTCAATTCATATGTGAAACCATTATTTTTAATCATTTGTTGTAATTGATTAACGATTTCTTCAGTTAATTTAATGTGTCCATTACCTTCTAATTGTATATGAGTAGATATATTAAAGAAATTATACCCAACTACTTCGTTATCTTCGTTAGTTATTTCTACTACGTCGTTATTCTTTTTATAATTGAATTCGCCTTCTGTAGGGTCGATTTGTAAGAATGCAACATCTCCTACACCATTTGGATTAAAGAATAAATTCATTGTATATATCTCCTTTATCATTATTTATTTTTATCATTAAATTTTTTACGATTAGCTTCTAATCTTTGTATGACGTTAGGGTCTCTTTTTTGTTTATTGTTTTTCCCTAATATGAATATTGGTTCAAGATGACCTTTGTCGTATCCAAAAGATAAAGAAGTAATAGGGACAAGTCCTTTTGTGAAAAACTCCATAGTTAAATGAGCCATCACATCATAGCCTGTTTTGTTGCGTATATCAGCAATGACTAAAACATCTTGATGAGGCACTGCTACTAACATTTCGCCTTCACATTGATCTTGTATATCATTTAAAAATGATGTATTAAGTATGCGACTTGCATCATAACCATCATTAGAATTAATAAAATAGAATATATTACCTTTCACTTCATCGGTACTATATTTATTGTCAAGCTTTCTTAC
This sequence comes from Staphylococcus sp. HMSC13A10, assembly GCF_001808005.1. Taxonomy (NCBI): domain Bacteria; kingdom Bacillati; phylum Bacillota; class Bacilli; order Caryophanales; family Staphylococcaceae; genus Staphylococcus; species Staphylococcus sp. HMSC13A10. The sequence goes on from NZ_KV791884.1 coordinate 336,264, forward strand.
ATTAAAAAGTGACATTTCTTTAATCTGTTGTTCTGTCATTTTCAATGTTTCTAACATACTTGCATCAATAAGTCTATATGACTTTCCTAAATCTAATGCGTAATAGATATTAGTTTCAGCAGTATGATTTTCATAAATGAATGCATGGCCTTCTTTAGTCTTTTTATCAAAACTTGTAGCACGAATCACCGGCATAATTTTAATTTCATCAAGTTGTTCTATACCTTGATCAGCCATTTGAGCAATTGCTTCATCTATATAATATATAATTTCATCTACAATTTTTTCTTCTTTTTCTTCATATTTTGCGACAATAGCGTTTAATTTAATTGTGACACCTTTATGATTGTCTTTTCTATAAATTCTTAATGTTTCGTCTTCACGATTGAATTTATAATTTACATCTAAATGATTCAAACGCTGTTTAATTTTATCTCTCATTTGAAAGACATTCATTCATATCACTCCTATTTCGCACCTTTTAATAGTTTACAATAAATCAAAGGATAGTAACAGAAAAAAACAAGTTTTTAAATATATTTTTCAACTATTCAATTAAATATATTGTGCTAAAAATTGATCTATTTGTTCAATGGATTTTCTTTCTTTACCAATATAACTTCCTAGTAATTCTCCGTCTCTATAAACTAAGAAACTTGGGATACCCATAATACCATTTTCTATACAAATATCTAAAAATTGGTCTCTATCTACTGATACAAATTTAAAAGATTGATATTTCTCTTCTAATTGTGGCAATTCTGGTTCGATTACCTTACAATCGGGGCACCATCCTGCTGTAAATTCAAAAACTGTATTTCCTTGCTTTAATTCTTCAAATTGTTGTTCTGTTTCAAGTTGTATCATGTTTTTCACTCCTATATTACTGATATTGTAATCGTTGTATTTGTTCTTCATATAAATTCGTAATTGATGCTTTTAATAATTGACGAGCGGCATAATAATCACGGATATCAAAAACAGCATCTGTACTATGAATATAACGTGCACATACTCCTATTACTGCTGTAGGAATACCATCATTTGCTTTATGGATTTCACCGCCATCTGTTCCTCCTGGTGACATATAATATTGATGCGGAATATCATATTGTTTTACTAAATTTAATAAATAATCTCTAAAAGTAGGTCTGAGTATCATCGTACCATCTTTGATACGAATTAATGTCCCCTCCCCTAACGCACCAGATAATTGTTGCTTACCTTTTATATCATTTGCAGGAGAACAGTCTGCTACAAATGCAATATCCGGTTGAATTAATTCTGCTGATGCTTTAGCGCCTCTTAAGCCTACTTCTTCTTGTACATTGGCACCAACATATAAATCAACTTCTAATTCTGTATCTTTCAGTAATTCTAATATTTCAATAGCAATGAGACAACCATATCGATTATCCCACGCTTTTGCACTATATCTATATTCTGATAACTGAGTAAATGGCGTAGCAGGTACAATTGTGTCGCCAATTTCAATACCTTTTTGTCTAACTTCTTCACTCGAACTTGCACCTATATCTAACATTAAATCTTTAATTTGAGGTGCTGCTTCATTACCAGTTCTAAAATGTTTTGGAATATTGGCAACGACACCAATGATTTCTTCGTTTTTTCTATTTTTTACTTTTAATCTTTGTCCCTGCCATATATCATTTGCTACACCGCCTAAATTAGTAAATTGGATCATACCATTATCTGTGATATGCGTAATCATAAATCCAATCTCATCCATATGGGCTGCTATCATTACACGTTTAGCATTAGCTTTAGGTGATTTTTTCACACCATAAAACCCACCCATTTTATTATCTACAAAATGATCTACATAAGGTGTCATTTGTTCTTTCATATATGTTTTAACATCATCTTCAAATCCTGGTGCACCATGTAATTCTGTCAGATGTTCCATGCGTTCTAATGTTTTACTCTCTTCAATAGTCATTTGATGTTTCACTCCTTATAATTTATTATATCATCTTCATTATGGTAAACTAATAATATGAATCATGGAAAAGGGAGATACATTAATGAAATGTTTAAATTGTAAAAATATATTAATTGTAGGTGCTTGTACGGTAGTCATTTTATCAGCTGGCGTAATTGTTTACCTAAATAAGAAAAAATTTTATAATCCCGATAAGTTATTAGAAGAAGTCAAAACATACTTTATGGATGTCAAAGGTTCATATATTGTACAACAACCTCTTAACGATCCTAATATTAATGCTAATAAACCTATTTATCTTGGCGGTATCTCCGCAACTAAAAATGGTAAATTAGTAGATTATGATTTTTATGCTGATGCATATACTGGTGAAGTTTTAAATATTATCGAATTATAAAATTAAAATTTACATAAAAATGATAGGTTATAGTTAGTTCATTATAGTATCACTTTTCTTAATGAACTAAACTATAACCTTTTTTCAACTTAATACTGACGATATGAACGTTTGATAGATGATGTAATTGAATGATCCTTGTGATTATATTTAACTGCGAAATAGTTTTCGTCATGATAATAGAGGAACCAGTAATCATTTAAAACATAATAAGGTATGAGTCTTTCTTTTTCACGAATTGAAGTCATTGGGTAATCATCGTACGCGGTAACCCATAATGGATTTTGGTGTGCTACTGTTGGGAAGATGTCAGCCATATGCACAGCTTTTTCTCCTTCACTTTCAATAGTAACTATAGAGTGACCAAAGCTATGACCACCAGTGTGTATCATTTTAATTCCTGATACCGGTTCAATCTCTTTATCAAATAAAATAATATTGTCCTGATAATCACCTTGATTCTTTTCCCAATACGTCGCTTTACTACGTATATTAGGCGCTAAGAATTCATGCCATTCATCTTGTTGAATATAATGAGTAGCATTTTTGAATCGTGCATTTCCATTTGAATCAGTTAGTCCAGCAGCATGATCATAGTGTAAATGTGTCATTAACACAATATCAATATCATCAAGCGTTAAACCAAAATATTGTAATTCTTCTTTTATAAAGCCTTCTTGAGTTACGCCATAATTTCTTTTTTGTTTGTCAGTTAATTTACCATTACCTACACCTGCATCGATTAAAATATTATATTGAGGATGTTGAATAAGAATTGGATGTGTTGGTGTATGAACTTGATTCTTATCATTCACACTATACTTTCTAGTCCATAATGGTTTAGGTACAACGCCAAATATGGCACCTCCATCAATATGAGTATTACCCCCATTAATATCGTTAATAGTTAATTCTCCTAATTTCATAAAAAGACACCTTCCCACTCATTTACTAAATTTACTCTTATTAACAAATTTAATACAATAACGTATATATAGCAATTAATGTTAAAGTTCTTATTGCGCATTTTAAAGCAATTAAATATATGGAGGACAATAATGCAATATAAACATAATAAGATTATTCTGTTGTTTACGACAATTTTTATTATTATTGAACTCATTCTTATTTATTCAACGTCAATTGTTTCATCAAATTTAGGTTATAACATTATCATCTTGTCCAATTTAATACCATTCATAAGTATGATGTTCTTAAAAAGTAAAAAATAAGACAAGACCCTTTTGATGGGTTTTGTCTTATTTTAAATGATTTCTTTAACCTTACATCTTTATCTATGTTAAGGTTATCAATCGTTTTAATTTTAACTATTTTTTAATAGCATGAACAATATAATTCATATTTGATTTATGTTTGCGCATTGTTTTAAACATAGTTATAAACATATGACGGTTTTCTTTTTTAAATGCATTTTTTAAAATTTTTAAAGTTCCTAGTAAACCCTCATCTCTTAACATGCCAACTGGTGACATCAATGATAATGGTCCTATTTTTGATTCAACTTGTGAAAATCCTGCATCTTTAAATAAACTATACCAAATTTCTGGCGTTAAAGGCGTCACTTTCATATTGATTGCTTTACTCAATTCATTAACTATAACGTCCTCATTATCTCGATTTATAATAGCAATATCGTGTGTAAGTACAATTCCATTAGGTTTAAGTACACGATAATATTCTTTTAATACTTTTTCTTTAACCTTATAAGGTAACATTGTTAGCATTGCTTCGTTTAAAATAATATCGAAACTTTCATCTTCAAAAGGTAAATCCATCGCATTTGCTTGTGTTAGATGAATATAGTCATTTAAATCGTTTTTATCTACGTTTTGTTGGCCAACTTGTAATGCTGCTTTATTTAAGTCAACTGCTTCAATTTGGCATTGGTATTTTTGAGCTAATTCAATAGACGTTGTACACATATTACATGCAACTTCTAAAACACGTTTATCATTTGAAAAACAACCTTTATCAATTAACCAATTGGTAGCTAAAATTCCACCTGGACGTAAACGTTTTTTCCCGAGTTGAGCTAAAAATGTGTGACCTGCTACTTTTTTACCATATATTAAACACCCTTTCATTAATTAAAATTTATTAAATAAGACATGGTTTTCAAGATGAACATGTTCATGTGTTTCACGCTCTAAATTTTCAAGACGATTATATACGAGTCTCCAAGTTTGGCACGCTTCACTAGGTGCTTGATATTGATTAGTTAGTTCTCTCATATCCTCTAATAATTGTCCAGTTTGTGTATGGTCATTAACTAGGCTTTCTATAATTTTCGAAGCATCATCAACGTGTTCCCCTCGTGAAATTTTGATTAATGCTGGAAAGTCGTGATTATCTTCTTCATCCATATGCTCAAGCATTCCATCTCTATATTGACGATATAAATTTTGCAATTCAATTAAAAATGGATGGTTAGGTCCATGTACCTTAGCTACTTTTGTAACGTATGGAGATAGATTTTTAAATTCCTCACGCATCGTTTCATGATAACGAGACTGTATATATTGAATTAATGATGGCACATCAAGATATTTAACATTGATATTACCTTGTGATTCATTAGGTAACTGGTTAATTTCATCTAAGATAGTTTGTACATCAACTTTTTTATTTTCAACGGCTTGCTCAATTGAAATATTGCCTCCACAACAAAAATCAATACCATATTTTCTGAAAATATCGGAACTTAATGGCATGTCAGTTACGACGTCAGCAACAATTGTATCTTTATTAATCATTTTTATTCCTCCCTTGATCACTTTTAATTATACTAAATAATAATCATTATCAATTACTTTTGTGAAATTATTCACTTATTTGTCGAAAAGATATTACAAAATTTTGAAAGTCAATTTTTTTAAAAAGTTAAAATAATATTAATGAAATTTATCCTAATAACTAAAATAATGTCGCTAGTATTAATTTGAATAATTAAACTTGGACAAAATAAAACCTGAGACATCAATAAATGTCTCAGGCTTATAATCATATATTATCAGTATTTGGCTGAATATTATTATGAAATTTTGCTTCCATTCGATATATTCTAGAACCCTTATCCGAAAACTTCTGTTCGTATTCGGTAAGGATATTATCCTCATCGTCTTCTTCGTGAAGGTTTAAATTCATCTTTGTAAAGTACATTCCGAATTGAGACATACTTTCTAAACTAAAGGCAAAAAGACCTCTATTATCAGTTTTAAAGTGAATTTCACCATCATCAATTAAAATTTGTTTATAAAGCGCTAGATATGTATGATAAGTCAATCTACGTTTAGCATGACGTCTTTTTGGCCAAGGATCAGAAAAGTTTAGATATATTCTAGAAACTTCCCCATCTTTAAAATATTCATTAAGTTCTATCGCATCATTACAAATCATTTTGAGATTTGTTAAGTTTTGCTCTTTTACTTTATCAAGCACTTTATACATAACACTCTTTTCACGTTCCATTGAAATAAAGTTAATCTCTGGATGTTGTGCGGCAAGTGTAGTGATAAATTGTCCCATACCGGAGCCAATTTCTATATAAATAGGTTGCTTCTTATCAAACCATTCTTCTATATGTCCAGCATGTGAACCATCCATATCTACTAAATCTGGATGGTCCTTTAAATAATCTTCCGCCCATGGTTTGTAGCGAACTCTCATAATCAAATCTCCTTAAATAAATAAGTTACTATTCATAACTTCATTTAAAAATTCAAGCCATGTATTCATATCTTTAAAACGTTTCTGTTCTTCATACCATTGAACCATACCAATTGATTGAATCACAGTGTACCATTTCATACGTTTATTCAAGTTCAAACTTTCTTGTACGCCGTAAGTTTCGAACCATTTAGACCATTTCTTCTCGGGAACGTAATTGTAAAGCAGCATTCCGATATCAATAGCTGGATCTGCAATCATTGCACCTTCCCAGTCTACTAAAAATAGTTCGTCTCTATCAGATAACAACCAATTATTATGATTAACATCACCATGTACGACAGTAAAGAAACGAGAATCTAAATTTGGTATATGCTCTTCTAAATATGTTAATGCTTTTCTAACAACATGATGTGTTAACACTTCTCTAGATAAAGAGGCATTAATTTTATTAAGCATAATCTCTGGCGTAATAGGTTCCATTTCCATTCTTTTTAACATTGTAAGTAATGGTTTAGAATTGTGGATTTTTTTTAATATTTTGGCTACTCTAGGTTGATGCATTTCGTTCGCACTTAATTCGCGACCGTTTTTCCAATGCTGCGCCGTAACTACTTCGCCGGTTTCTATTCTTTTTGTCCAAACAAGTTTAGGTACAATACCCTCTGCAGATAAAGCTGCAATAAAAGGATTCGTATTTCGTTTTAAAAACAACTTTTGTCCATCTTGTTCAGCCATATAGGCCTCTCCAGAAGCGCCTCCAGCTGAATCTAATGTCCACCCTAACTGATAAAACTGCTCCAACACGTTCACCTCACTTTCAATTAGAAAATGGCTCCAGAAATATGTTTTCAAGAGCCATATATTCTAATTTATATAAACCGTATAGTCGCTCTACACGCTTGTTAAAATTTATTTTACAGTTTTTGTGAGTTGGCTATTTCGTATATTTTTGTCCCTAAAAATACGCTTGAAAATTGCGTCCTCATTTAATATCACTCATAGAAGATTTTATAATTTTTACCATCATATTTCAACTAAAAATGAGAAACTAAAAGACACATTTTACTAGTCCGCTCATTAAATATTTATAAAACTACTTTGAATTAGATTATAACATATTTAGAGTGAGATAGTTGTGGAAATTTTGATAAATATTCAACTTATATACTATGTGTTTCTATATACTGATTGAATCCTTCTTGTAATTGTCGCGTAACAGTGCCTACTTTACCATCTCCGACATCTTCCCCATCAATTTTAACTACTGGCATAACTTCAGCAGACGTACTTGAAATAATAACTTCATCTGCATTTTTTAAGAAATCAACAGTAAACGTTTCTTCAATAAATGGAATATTTTTATCTTCAGAAATCCATTTAATGACTCTTCTCGTAATTCCGTTTAAAATAAAATTATTTATAGGATGTGTATATATTTTTCCATCTTTAATGGCGTATACGTTACTTGAAGCACCTTCTGTTACAGTTTCTCCACGATGTTGAATCGCTTCACTAGCATTGTATTTAACAGCAAATTCTTTAGCTAAAACATTACCTAATAGGTTTAAACTTTTAATATCACAACGTAACCAACGAATATCTTCTGTTGTCATAGTATAAATACCATTTTCTAAATCTTCATATGGTCTATCATAACTTTTCGTAAATGCCATGATAACCGGTTTTACTGGTGGTGTTGGGAATGAATGTTCACGAGGTGCAACACCACGTGTAGCTTGAATATAAATACCGCCATTTTTAACATCATTTACTTCTAAGAGTTTACGAACTAATTCAATTAATTCATCAACTGTATAAGTAAGATCTAATCCAATTTCGTTAGCACTTCTTAAAAATCTCTCGAAATGTTCTTTTACAGTAAATAGCTTACCTTCGTAAGCACGAATATATTCGTAAATTCCGTCACCAAAAACATATCCTCTATCTTCGTATGATACTTTAGCTTCATCTTGATTTAAAAATTCACCATTAATAAAAACTTTTGTCATAAATTATCCCTCCACACATAATGAGTATAACGCTTCGAGGTAAATACTCGTTGCATTAAATAGTTGTTTTTTCGTGATGTATTCATTTTTCTGATGCATTAAGTCTTCTGAATCATTAAACATTGCCCCAAAAGCGACACCTTTGTCTAGGTTTCTGGCGTATGTGCCTCCACCTATTGTGTATGGCTCTGTCATATCTCCAGTTTGGTTTCTATATGCTGTTACTAATTTTTGAACAAAAGGATCATTTTTATCTACATAGTGTGGTTTTTGAACTTTACCCATTTCTACTCTAAATCCTAATGGTTTAATTTCATTAGTAAAACGTTCTATAGCTTCTTCAAATTCAAAACCTTGCGGATATCTTAAATTTATTCCAAATCGGCCAGCATTTTCATTATCATAATTGATAACACCTATATTAGTAGTAACTTCGCCCATAATATCAGTATGGAATTTCATACCCATTTTTTCACCAAAATGAGATACATGTAAATATTGATTACTGAAGTTTACAAAGTCTTTAGCACTTTTATTTAAGTTTAGTGTAGCTAAAAATTCTAATAGATATAAGCCAGCATTTACACCTAATGAAGGATCCATACCATGAACAGCTTTACCTTCAACAGTTAAAATAAGAATTCCACTGTCAACTGTACTTTCACCTTGTAATTGATTTGATTCTATAAAATATTCAAAGTTTTGAATAACATCAGTCATGTTTTCTTTAACTAAAACTTTAGCTTCAGCATGATCTGGTACCATGTTATAACGTTGTCCAGAATTAAATGAAATTAATTCATAATCTGGTTCATCTACATCTTCAGCCATTTCATTTTGAACTAAATCAAATGTAGTGATACCTTTCTCACCATGAATAGCAGGAAATTCAGCATCTGGTGCAAATCCTAGTGCAGGCATTTCCTCTGTTTGGAAATAACGGTCTGTACATTTCCAATCTGATTCTTCATCAGTTCCAATAATAATATGAATTCGTTTCTTCCAGTCGACCTTCATATCATTTAAAATCTTAACTGCATAATAAGCTGCTATTGTAGGTCCTTTATCATCTAGTGTACCCCTTGCTATGATTGACTGGTCTGTAACAACTGGGTTAAATGGGTTTGAATCCCAACCGTCACCAGCAGGTACTACGTCGACGTGGCAAAGAATACCTAAGAGATCGTCACCGTTACCCGCTTCTATACGTCCGGCAATATGCTCTACGTCATGAGTAGAAAATCCATCTCTTTCAGCCAATTTATACATATAGTCTAATGCTTCTCTAGGTCCAGGTCCTACAGGCGCATCATCACTAGCTTTACTGTCATCTCTTACACTTTCAATCGACAACAAACCTTTTAAATCTTCAATTATTTGGTTTTCGTATTCTTGAACTTTTTCTTTCCACATTCGAATTCGACTTCCTTTTTTATAAGTTATTTACTATTTTACATGAAGTTACAAGGAAACTACAGTAAGACGTCAGAAATATTACGAAATTTTCTAAATTTTTATAACTAAATAAAACCCTATGTACTATCTCTTATTGGAAATAGTACATAGGGTTTCAAGTTAACCAATATTATTTGTTATCATCTAACGCATTTTTATTATTTTTTAAGTCATCTTCTGAAACGACACGTAAATTATTATTTACTGTTGCGCCACCTTCATCATCAAACTTACCTTCGTCTAGGTCGTCTTCTTTTTTATCATCTAAGTTTGTGAATTTAGTTTTTTCTTCTTCTAAGAAAGCTTTAGGGTCATTTTTTAATCTTTCTGCATAACCTTTAGGATCGTTTTTCACGTCTTGAATTGTTTCATTAGCTTTCGTACTTAATTGATTAGCTAAATCTTTAGCATTTGCTTTGTATGATTCTGGATCTTCTTTATATTGATTATACTGTTCTTTTAATTTATCTCTACTTTCTTTACGAGATAATAATACTGCTGCTGCAGCGCCGCCTAAACCTAGAACTACTCTAAATAAATTTGTACCTTTTGCCATAAATTACACCTTCTCTTTCTTTAGTTTAACAATAATTTAAAATCATTTTCTGTTAATAAACGATATTCTCCTAATTCGAGTGTTTCATCTAACTCTAAATTAGCTATTTTAATACGTTTTAATTTTAATACCTCATTTTCTATCTCATGAAACATTCTTTTTACTTGGTGGTATTTACCTTCATATATCGTAACACGTGAGAGCTTGTTTTCAATTATTTCTAATTGAGCTGGCTTCACCTTTCCATCAGAAAGTTCTATACCTTTTTCGAATAATTTAATATCATTTTCCGATATGGAATTTTGAGACACAACTTCATAAGTTTTAGGGACGTGTTTATGAGGACTCATCAAATCATGATTAAATTGCCCATCATTAGTAATCAGCAATAAACCTTCTGTATCTTTATCTAATCTACCGACAGGGAAAATCCCCAAGTGTTGATACTCAGGGATTAAATCAATGACGGTTTTATCTTTGTCATCTTCAGTGGCAGAAATGACACCACTTGGTTTATTTAACATAATATAAATTTTATCAATATATTTAATAACTTCCTCATTGACTTTAACTATATCTACTTCAGGATTAATATGAGTTTTTGGTGATTTAGTCACGCTATCATTAACTTTCACATGACCTTTTTTCAAGTTTTGTTTAACTTCGTTACGTGTGCCAATACCCATATTAGCTAAAAATTTATCAATTCTCATCGTAAGAACCCAACTTTACGTCTAATTTTTTCAGGTATTTCCCCTAAAAATTCATCAGCAAATTTTGTTTTTATTGTAATTCCACCATAAATTGCAGCACCTACGATAACACCAGCAATAATAATAATTAGATATCCTACTTTACTTGGTGCTAAGAATAGCTTACCAATAAAGAAGACAAGTTCTACACCTATCATCATAATGAATGAATACAAGAATATTTTTCCAAAATGAATCCAACTATAGCTGAACTTAAATTTGGCATATTTCTTTAAGATAAAGAAGTTGCAACCAATTGCGAATAATAATGCAATTGACGTACTAAGTACTGCACCTGGTGTACGTAATAACATAATTAGAGGATAGTTTAATATCAACTTAATAGCCACTGCACCCAAGATCACATATACAGTTAACTTCTGTTTATCAATACCTTGTAACATTGAAGCCGTCACACTTAATAATGAAATTAAAATTGCTACTGGAGCATATATGAATAACAATCTACTACCATCAAAGTTAGGGTCATGACCTTGAACAACTGGATCGTAGCCATAGAAAACTGTAAATAATGGTTGAGCTAATGCCATAATTCCTATACTAGCAGGAACAGTAATAAACATAAGCACTCCAATAGATGTTCTTATCTGTCTATGCATTTCATGCAATCGACCTTCTTCGTATGTCTTAGTAATATAAGGTATTAAACTTACTGCAAAACCAGCACTTAAAGACGTAGGAATCATTACTATTTTATTTGTTGACATATTCAACATATTAAAGAAAATATCTTGTAACTGAGAAGATACGCCTACAATTGATAAAGCTCCATTATGTGTAAATTGATCGACTAAATTAAATAACGGGAAGTTTAAACTTACAATTACAAATGGAATACTATATTTTATAATTTCTTTATACATATTTCCGTAAGATACATTTATATCTGTGTTATCTGATAAAACCATTTCATCAATATGTTTCTTACGTTTTCTCCAGTAATACCATAATGTGAAAATACCTGTAATCGCACCAATAGCTGCTGCAAACGTAGCTATACCATTAGCCATTAATACAGTACCATTAAAGACATTTAATACTAAGTAACTTCCGACTAAAATGAAAATCACACGTGCAATCTGTTCTGTAACTTCAGATACTGCTGTTGGTCCCATAGATTTATAACCTTGGAATATACCTCTCCAAGTTGCTAGTACTGGTATAAATATAACAACCATACTTATAATTCTAATAATCCATGTAATATCAGCAACTGACCAACCATTTTTATCTGATGCATTACGTGATAGTGTTAATTCTGAAATATATGGTGCTAGGAAGTATAATAGTAAAAATCCTAGAATACCAGTTATACTCATCACTATAAAACTTGATTTATAAAACTTCTGACTTACTTTGTATGCACCTAAAGCATTGTATTTAGCAACATATTTTGAAGCTGCTAACGGTACGCCAGCTGTTGCTACAGCTATTGCAATATTATATGGCGCATAGGCATAAGTAAACGGTGCCATATTTTCTTGTCCACCAATTAAATGGTTAAACGGAATAATAAATAGAACACCTAGAACTTTCGTAATTAATATACTAAATGTAATTAAGAAGGTCCCACGAACCATTTCTTTACTTTCGCTCATTAACTATCTTCCTATCTTTAAAAGTTTATTAAAGTTATTTAACTTCATATCTTATTCATTATCATTAGCTTACATTAATATAAAATATATCACAAAAACTATTTGTGTTAATTGATTTTATCATATTTTTATTAGTAAACACGCTTTTGATAAAATAAAAAGCAATCTCAAATCTTAGCTAGTCGATTTTTATGTATGATACTTCAAGTTTCCTATTATAATTCTCATTTTATTCATTGTCATCTAATTATACAACTTCTATAGCATATATTTTTCTATTCAGATACAATAGTGATGAATATTTATTGGAGGCAGTTAAAATGTATCAAACAATCATCATCGGTGGTGGCCCCAGCGGACTAATGGCTGCTGTTGCCGCTAGCTCTAGTAGTAACCAAGTTCTCTTGTTAGAAAAAAAGAAAGGACTTGGTAGAAAATTAAAAATTTCAGGTGGTGGTCGTTGCAATGTAACCAATCGCTTACCTTATGAAGAAATTATTAAAAACATTCCTGGAAATGGAAAATTTTTATATAGTCCCTTCTCTGTTTTTGATAATGAATCTATTATTCATTTTTTTGAGAGTCGTGGCGTAAAACTCAAAGAAGAAGATCATGGGCGCATGTTCCCTGTATCAAATAAAGCGCAAGACGTCGTTGATACTTTAGTTGATACGATTAATAAACAAAATGTTACAGTTAAGGAAGAAACCACTGTTCTTAATGTATCACAAGATAATGAGGGTATTTTTTCAGTTGAAACTGCACAACAAACTTATAAATCTAAAAGTTTAATTATAGCAACTGGTGGTACGAGTGTACCCCAAACAGGTTCGACTGGTGACGGATATACTTTTGCAAAATCGCTAGGCCATTCTATTACAGAATTGTTCCCTACCGAAGTACCTATCACTTCTCCTGAACGTTTTATTAAAGATAAAACATTGAAAGGACTAAGTCTCAAAGATGTAGAATTATCCGTATTAAAAAAGAATGGCAAAAAAAGAATTAGTCATCAAATGGATATGATTTTTACACATTTTGGTGTCAGTGGACCAGCTGCATTAAGATGTAGTCAATTTGTTTATAAAGAACAAAAAAATCAAAAGAAACAAGATATAAAAATGGCACTTGATGTCTTTCCAACTATGAACGAAGATGAACTTTCACAACATATTAGAAAATTATTAAAAGATGAACCTGATAAATATATTAAAAACAGTCTACATGGGTTAATTGAAGAAAGATATTTGTTATTTATTTTAGAACAAGCTGAAATTGATAATGAAACAACATCACATCATCTTTCAAATCAACAATTAAATACAATAGTTAAGTTATTAAAAGGATTTTCATTTAATGTTAATGGAACTTTACCAATTGATAAGGCGTTCGTAACTGGTGGCGGTGTTTCTTTAAAAGAGATAGAACCTAAGACTATGATGTCGAAATTGTCTAAAGGCCTTTTCTTATGTGGTGAAGTGTTAGATATCCACGGTTATACTGGTGGATATAATATTACAAGTGCATTAGTTACTGGTCACGTAGCAGGTTTAAATGCTGGAAAATATGATAATTTATTATAAATATTTGTATATAAAAACAGAGTTTAGGATTAATACCTAAACTCTGTTTTATTTATGATTTTATTGGATCAAACTTACAGTTTAACTATTTTATTCTGATTTATCTTTCTTTTGACTTAGTCGTCTGCTAACTATAGCAGCACCAGCCGCAAAGGCAATTCCTGCCACTGGTATGTGACTATCGTTTTGTCCAGTTTCTGGTAATTGTTTAGCTTCTGATGTTGAGTTATTGTCGTTCTCTTCACTTTGTTCAACTGTTGATGAAGTAACTTGTTCATCGATGTTTTCTCCATTTTTTATAGGAGTATTATCTTCATCAGTTTTGCTTCCAGTGACTGTTGTTTGTTGAGTTGGAACATCATTATCATTATCTTTGTCTTTTTGAGGTGTTTTTACCGGTTCTTGGTTTGGATCTTTTTGAGGTGATTTTTGAGTTACTTTTGGAACAATCGCTTCAATTTGTTTGATTGTTTCTTCTTTAACTTTTAACACATCTTCATTTGATTGGGCTTGATCTACTTGTTCACCAATTTTAGAAGTAAGCTGGCCTAATTGACTCAATGCTTTATCTTTTTGTTCTTGATTTGCTTGTGAATTATTAATCTTTTCTTTTTGTTCTGCAATCTTATCATCTAATGCTTTGATTGTTTCTTCTTTAATTATAGCTTTAACATTCACTGATCCTAATTTTAATTGAGCATTTTCAACCACTTCGTTAATGTCATTACTATTATTGGCATTTTTTATTGATGCTAATGATTCATCTTCAATTGCTTTCACTCTATTAATTGCGTCTTCTTTTTCGTCAGTAGTAGCTTTTGTTGAACTTTGAATTAATGCAACTTGGTTATTAACAAATTTCGTTACTTCTGATATAGCTCTAGGTTTAACAACTGTATCCACTTTGATAGCTTTAATTTGATCTATAAAGTTTGATTTTGCATTCGCTACTTCTTCATTAGTATTTTGTACATTTAATACAGCTAAACCTTTTTCTAAAATATTATTCAAATTTTCTTTAGCAGCTAATTTTTCACTTTCTACTGCATCTTCATTTGAATCAATTGTTTCTTTAACTTTATCCGCTTCTTCTCTTAATGCTTTTGCTGCATTAGAAATTTGTTCAACATTAATGACAACTTGATTTAAATCATTCATAGCATTCGCTTTGATTTGAGCTACATCAATGTCAGATGCTGCATTTTCAATTTCATTGTTAGCGTTATTAACAATAGTATCTACTTTTTGTGCAGCTTCTTCAGATTCATCAAGTGTAGCGCCTAATGTTTGTCCAAATGTTTCTTTTAATTGATCAGCAAGTTGATTAATAGATTCAATCGCATTTGGTTTAGTTACAACTTCTGGAGTGACCTGATCAATTTCTGCTTTACCGTTTGACACTGCATCATCAACTTGTTGATTTGTATCAGCGTTATTAATGTTAATAAATGCAATATTTGCTTGTTCTCTAGCACTATTTATAGCATTATCTTTTTCTTGAGAAGTTGCTTTGTTATTTTCATTAATAGAATTTTCTTTAGCTGATAAAGCATCACGAATTTCTGTAATGGCATCTGACTTTTTAGTAAATGTGAATTCAAAACTATTAATATCACTTAAAGCTTGGTCTTTGGCAGTTGTTAATTGTTGTACATTTGTAGCTTGGTTAATCGCTGTGTCATCTTGAGCTTTTATGTTATTTAAATTATTCAATGTAGCTGTAATTTCTTCTTGTGTACCATTCACAGCATCTTGTATTTCATTAACTTTATCATTGTAAACATCATTAACTTCTTTTAATGCATCTCGTCTTAATCCACCTATTGGTTGAACATTTTGTAATGCATTAATTCCATTAGCTTTAGCTTCATCAACTTGTTGATTAGTTTGTGCTTGGTTCACTTGTTCTTTAGCTTTAGATAAAATAGCTTGTACTGTTTGTTTAGCATCATCAATATCTTCTTGACTATTATTTTGAGATTTATCTAACTCAGCTTGTTTTAAATCTGCCGCATCTGTTAATTCTTCATTAGCATTTTCTTTCTTAACAATTGATGGTGTAAATTGATTGATTTCTGTTATTGCATTTGTTTTAGCTTGATCTACATCATTGTTAGTGTTTGCTTGATTAATATTATTGATAACTTTAGAAGCTAATTGATCTAATTTATCACCAGCTAATTGCTTTTCTTCAGCAGTAGCATTGGCATTTTGATAAATTGTATCTTTTTGTTGATTCAAGATGTTTAAAGCTTCTTTTTTAGCATTATCTTTGACTGTAGTTTCTGGTTGAATGGCTTGAATGGTTTCATCGTTAGTTTTAACTGCATTATTAACGTCTACAATACTTTGAGCGTTAGTAACATCAGTTAAACCTTGTTGTAATGCATTATCAACTTTTGTATTTGCTGCTTGTTTTTCTTCTTCAGTAGATAAAGGACTATTAGCAATTTCTTGCTTTTTAGCATTAGCTTGATTTTGTAAATCTTGTTTTACAGCAGTTTTAACACCTGTATCTGCAGTTATTTGATTGATATTGTCGATACCTTCATTCTTTTTAGTTTCAACATCTATAGCACTATCTACATCAGTAACAGATTGTTTCGCATTATTAAGAGCTCGATCGATTAATTGATTTGCCGCATCTTTTTCTTCAGTAGTTGCATCTTGATTTTGACCTACTAATGCTTTTTGATTTGTAGCAGCTTGATCTAATGCAGCTTTAGCATCACCTTTAGTCTGTGTTGCTGGAAGTGTGTTACTAATAGCTGTAATACCATTTTGTTCAGCTGTAGCCACTTGTGCATTTGTAGTAGCCGCATTAACTTCATTATTGGCGTTTGTAACTACTTGATTTAACTCTTGTAAAGCAATCGCTTTTTCCTCTGAAGTAGCATTTGGTTCGTTGTTTATAATATATGTTTGTTGTTCCTGTTTAGTTTGAATATTTGATAAAGCTGTCGTTTTAGCATTACTTTGTGGTACTACTAAATCTATATCTTGAATGGCTTGATTTTTAACTTGCGCTACCTGTGCATCAGTAGTAGCTTGGTTAATTTGTTCATTTGCTTTTGTAACAATTGCATCAACATTATTTGAAGCTTCTTGTTTTTCTTCATCAGTTCATGAACATCATTAGGGAAAGTTTGTTTACGTTGATCAGCTACTTGGCTGATTGCGTCTCTCGCATCTTGTTTTACATTCACAAATGCTCTAACTTGGTTGATGTTAGTAATCGCATCATTTTTAGCATTATCAACGGATTGTTTACTCAAAGCTTGGTAAACATTATTAGTACCTTGACCTACTGCTCTATCTACTGAATCAACAGTATCATCACGTTCTTCTCTAGTCATATCAGGATTTTGAGTTAGTTCTACTTTGCGTTGTTCACCTAAATTTTCTATTTCAGCCATAGCATTATTTTTGTATTCTTGTGATGGTAAAATTGAAGCTATTTTAGCTATTTCTTCATTTTTAACATTTTCTACATCCGCATTTGACTGTGCTGCATCTATAGCTTGGTCAGCTTGAGTTTTAGCTGTTTGTAAGGCTTGAAGTGCTTCATTAATTTCTTCAGTAGTTGTACCTCGAGTTGCTTGTATAACCGTTTCTTGTTCAGTAACTTTTTGAGCAATTTCTGCTTTTGCAGCAGGTTTGACTTGAGCATCTTGTTGTATTTGGTTAATCTCTGTTTGGTTAGTTGCAACAGCATTATCTACATCATTATTAGTAGCTGCTTGGTCAATATCATTATTGGCTTTTGCAACTGCTTGATCTATCTTAGCGTTAGCTGCATCATGTTCTTCAGTAGTTGAATTAGTATCTTGATTGATAAGTTGCTTTTGATTATCTGCATCTTGAGCAATAGTTGTTTTTGCTTGTTGCTTTTTAACAGTTGCAGGTTCAATATTATTGAGTTCATTTAAACCATTTGTTACAGCAGTTGACACTTCATCATTAGTTGTAGCTTGATTGATATTATTATCAATTTCAGCTTTTTTCGGATCTAATTGATTAATTGCGTCAGCTTTTTCTTCTGTTGTTGATTGATTTGAATTATTAATCGCTTGTTTTTTATCACTTAGTGCTTGATTAATTTGGTCTCTTGCAGCTGGTTTCTTTGCAACAACAGTGCTAGCATTTTGTAAGGCTTGTACAGTATTATTTTTCACATTATTTACTTCGTCTGTTGTATTAGCAGCTGCAATGTCAGTATGTGCCTCATTGGCTAAACTATCTACTAAATTATTAGCTTCTGTTTTTTCTTCTGTCGTAGCATCTGCATAGTTATTATTATTATGTTCTTTTTGTTGTTGTGCTGCTTGATTAATTTCGTCATTCGCCGAATCTTTTACGGCCGTTTCTGGCGTAATTGCATTAATTTGATTTATACCTAATTCTTTAGCTTGATTAACTTCTTGATTTGAAGAAGAATGATTAATGTTATAAGTTGTAACCCCTGCTAATCCATTTACTTTTTCTTTTGCCTTCGCTTTTTCTTCTGTTGTAGCACCACTATTTCCATCAATAGTACTATTATGTTCAGTTGCAGCTTGATTAACTTCAGAAATAGCAGTTGGTTTCACAGTTGTAGTAGGTTCAACTTTTCCAATTGATGTAACATTTTGATTTTGAATATTATTTATTTCATCTTGTGTATTAGCACCATTGATGTTTTTTAAGGCCTGGTGTTCAACATTATGAACTTGGTTTACTGCTTCTGCTTTTTCTTCATTTGTAGCATTTTGGTTATTATTAATATTTAAGATTTGATCAGCTACCTTTTGAACAATCGCATTACGTGCAGCTTCTTTAGCATGTGTTTGTACAGTAATATTATCAATAGCAGTTAAACCATTATTTTTTGCTGTAGTAACATCGTTTTCAGATGCAGCTTGTTGAATATTATTATTAGCATTAAATTGTTGGTGCTCAACGTCTGTTAATGCAACTTGCTTTTCCTCTTGTGTGGCTTCTGCAGTAGTATTAATTGATTGGTTTTTCTCAGTAGCTTTTTGATTAATTTCATTAGTAGCGACTTGTTTAGCATTATTTAATGTTTGATTTTGAGCATTATCCACTTGGTTATTAGCTACTACATTATTATCGTTTGTACTATCTCCCACGTCACGTTTACTTCTTTTCTTAGGAGACTGATTTGTTTCTACTGTTGCGACAGGTTTGTTTAAACCTTCCGTTGGTACTTTACTATTTTGATTATCATTATTTAATTCAGTTGGTAATTTTGGTGTTTGTAAGTCATCTAACGAAACAGCAGGTTGTACAACTTCTACGGCTGGGGTATTAACTTCATCATTTGTAGTAGTATTATCTTGATTACTAACGCCTTCCCCACTATTCACAACAGGATTATTAATATTTTCAGTTGTTGCGTCTTGGTTATTATTCTCAGTAGTAGCTTGATTAACGTTAGGGTCAACTACTTGATTTGTGTCACTGAATTGGCTGTCTACATTATTAGTTTGCTCTTGATTAACGACAGCGTTATCGACTTGGTTATTAGCAACCCCATTCTCTACTTCTGATGCTTCAGCACTATTAGTATTTACGCCTAAAAATGCTACTGTAGCAATTAATGCTGAGAAAATACCAACATTAAATTTTCGAATACTAAACTTTTGTTGTTTAAATAAATTCATAATGATTGTCCTCCTAGGTGTAATTTCATGATGTAAAACATTAGAATTATATTTAGATTTCAAATAGGTTGCACAACTTTGTAATATGCACAACCTATTAAATTTAATAATTATTTTATCATCAACCTAATTATAAATTTAGTATAAAAATATACTTATTTAATAATAATTAAATATTTATAGCATGAAGAATTAGGTATGTTTTATCTATCTTTATCAAAATTAATTGATGAAGTATCAAACTTTTTATTTTTTATAATCTCTTAGTTTTAAACTTCTTAAATATAACCAAATTCCAAAAGTAAATGTGAATCCAGCTAAAGGTAAATGATTTTGACTTAAGCCAGTATCTGGTAATTCACTATTTAATTTAGAACCAGATGATGAAATCTGTTTTTCTATATAATTCTTACAATTAGTCATTGATCTAACCGTATCTATTTTGATATTAGATTTAAGTGGCGATATTTTAATTCCTTTTAATTTTTCTATCGTTTCAATAACAATTTGGCTAACTTCATCATTTGTTTTTGCTTGTTTGATTCTTATATCTGCTTCTTCTAATATTGACGCGATTTTTCTCATAGCATTATTTACAGCATTGGAATCAACATTTCTTAAAAGTTTAATTTGATTTTTAACTTCATCAGCTACTTGATTGATATCTTTATTTGCTTGAGGTTTAACTTCTATATTAGGTTTAATTGATTCAATGATCTTAGCTGCATCTATATAAACTTGATCCACTTCACTGTTTGACAATGCATTATTAATAAGTTCTTTAGCCTTTTCTAATTCTTTTAGCACTTTAGTAATAGCCAATTCTTTCTCTTCTTTTGTCGCTTCATTTATTTGGTTAATTAATTGTTCTTGATTATTCGCAACTTGTGAAAGAAGTTCATTTGCTTCTGGTTTTTTAACCACTTTAACTTGAACATCATTAATAGCTTGAACCCCTTGTTCTTTTGTTTTATTTACTTGTTGTGTCGTTATATCTTGGTTAATTTGACTTAATGCTTGTTCTAAAATTTTCTCGATTTCTGAAATTGCTGCTTCAATTTCATTGGTAGTGGCGTTTAACGTCTCTTTTATATTTTTAATCTTATTTTGACTAGTTTCATTTAATAATTGTCTTGCATTAGTTTTAACTGCAGTAGATGGCAATATTTGTTGGATCTTATTGATAGCTTCATCTTTTGCTACTTCTACTTGATTATTATTTCTTAGATTGTTGATGTCATTGATTGCCTGATTTGCCAAACGATTAACTTCATCATTAGCTTCATCTTTTTCTTCTTGCGTTGCATCTTGAACTTTACTATTAACTTCATCTTGATTATTGATGGCTTGGTTAATTTGAGTTCTTGCTTCTTCTTTAACTACAATTTTAGGCAAAATAATAGAAATTGCAGATTCTCCATTATTTTGTGCCAGATTAACTTGACTATTCATTGTCGCAGTATTGATTTGGTTAATAATATTTTCAACAGTAGCTTTAAGTTTTTCTAAAGCATTATTTTTTTCTTCATTTGTAGCATCTTCACTATGATTAATTAATTCCGTTTGCTTTTCAGCAAATTCTTGTATTTTAATTCTTGCATCTTGTTTTACAGTTGGTTGAAAAACAGACTGCTCAATACTTACTAATCCATTATCTTTAGTATTTGCTACTTCTTGATTTGTAGTGTCTTTTGTAATTTGTTGATTCAAATCATTTAATAACGTATTCATTTTAGTCATAAATTGATTTTTTTCTTCTTGTGTAGCTTCTTGATTTTCAAGTACTGGTTTCTCTTTATCTTGAATGGCTTTAGATATAGTTTGTCTTGCATTAGTCTTAATAGCAGTAGATGGCGATATTTGTTGTATACTTTGTATGCCACTATTATATGCCGTTTCCACCTCTTGATTTGTATGAGCTTGATCTATATTTTTAATTGATTGTTCTTTGGCTTGATTCACCAATTCTTGTGCCTCATTTTTCTCTTCAACCGTGGATTCATCACTATTTTGAATGAGCTGAGTTTGTTTATTAGATTGATTTTCTATATTATTTCTTGCATTAGTTTTCACTGTTGTCTCAGGTAATGTATTATGAATCATTTCAATTGATTGCTGAATAGCATCTGTTACTTGTTGATTTGTTTGCGCATGATTAATAGCATTATTTGCTTGATTGAATATTTGATTTAATTTTTGTAATGCTGTATTAATTTCTTCAACAGTTGCATCAGGTGTTGCATTAATCACTTGTTGTTGTGCATTTTTTGCAGACTCTAACGAATGTCTCGCATCTGGTTTCACCACTACATCAACTTGAACAGCATCTATGTTTTGAATAGCTTGTTCTTTGGCTTGATCTACATCGTTGTTAGTTTGTGCTTGGTTTATAGCTTCTAGAGCCTGTTTCTTTTGCTCGTCTAGTAATTGAATTGCAGCTGCTTTCTCGTCAGTCGTTGCATCGGGTGTTTGATTAATTTGAGATAATTTATCATTATAATGTTGATTAATTTCATTACGAGCATCAGGTTTTTTAACGATTTGTTCTTGTATATTGTTAATCGCTGCCGTTCCATTTTGTTGTGCTTCATCTACTTGAGCGTTAGTGTCTGCTTGATCAATATGATTAAGTGCATCTGCTAGTTGTGTATCTACTTCATTAATTGCGGCTACTTTTTCTTCAGTAGTTGCATTAATATTTTGATTTATGTCTTGTTTTTTATCAGTAGCTAATTGGTTTAATATCGCTATTGCTTCTTGCTTTTTAGTAACATGTGGTTGAATATTTCCTAAATCATTAATTGCTGCATCTCTTAAAGCTTCAACCATAGGTGTAGTACTTGATGTATTAATATCATTTATTACTCTATTTAATAGTGTGTTTACTTGTGCAATAGCTTCATCTCTTTCTTCCTTAGTAGCACCTGGTGTGGCGTTAATATTATTAATTACTTCTGTTGCTTTTTCATTAACTGCCGTTCTAGCATCTGATTTTACCTTTGTGGCTGGTTGAATACTTTGAATATTTTGTATAGACGTATCTTTTGCATTTTCAACTTCTTGATTAGTATCCGCGTTTTCTATATTTTGAATACCTTGATTAAGTTCTGTATCAAGTATTTGTTGTGCTGCTTGTTGTTCTTCTATAGTTGCATCGTTATTATTTGCAATTATATTAAGTTGTTCTTGTGCTTTTAAATTCAATAAATTTTTAGCATTTGTTTTTACTTGTGTTTCTGGTTGAATGCTTTGAATTGTATTTATAGAATTATTTTTAGCTTGGTCAACTTCATCATTTGTATTTGCATTCGTAATATTTGTATTAGCTTCTGTTAAAGCTTGGTCAACTGCTTGAATTGCAGCTTGTCTTTCTTCTAACGTTGCATCTGTATTGGCATTAATTTCATCCTTCTTTTGTTGTGCTACATTAGCAACTGCATCACGAGCATTTTGTTTAACTATGGTAACTGGATTAATGATATTAATTGCATTTACACCATTATCTTTTGCTTGATCTACGTCGCTATTTGATACACTATTATCAATTTCACCTATAGCTTGATTAGTTGTTTGATTAAGTTCATTAAGTGCAGCCTCTTTTTCTTCTAAAGTAGCTTCATTATTTTGATTAATTTCTTGACGTTTCGCTATTGTTGCTTGGTTAATTTCAGCTTTTGCGTTGGCTTTATAAATATCAGCTGGTCTATCTGTATTAATCTTATTAATTGCATTATTTTTAGCTGCTTCTACCTGTGCGTTGTTTTGAGCATTATCAATATTAGCTAAAGCAGTAGCTACATCATTATCTAATTCTTCTAAGGCCGCTTCTTTTTCTTCAGTTGTAGCAACTGTATCTTGATTAATCAATGCTCTTTGTTCAGTAGCTTTATCGTTTACAGCCTGTCTTGCATTAGGTTTTGCTATAGGTGTTCCTGTATCTCCATTTAATATATTTAAACCTGCATTTTTTTCATTTGTCACACCATCATCAGTTGTTTGATCATCAATATTATTGATAGCATTATCTCTATCTTGTTCAATTTTATTAATTGCCGCTTCTTTTTCTTCATCTGTTAGTTCATTATCCTGATTAACAGTATCTGTCATATCATCGGCTTTGTTATTAACTGCTCGAGCCGCTTCTACTCTACTAATTAAAGTATGTTGCAATTGATAAGTTAATTGATCAATGTCTGCTTGAGAGATTCTCTGATTGATTGGAACATTATTTCTAGATTCATCTAAGATGGTTTGAGCTCTTGCTTTTAACGTATTATATTCATCTACAGAAGCAATGGTATAATTCGAAGCTATGACTTTAGTATCTACAGCTCGTTGTAATTCATCTTTATTCATAACAATATCTATATTATAAGGTTCTAAATTGACATCACTCGGTGTTGGAGGCGTATCGAAATATTCTTCAGCAAAAGTTTTATATACTAAATTATCTTGGAAAGTAACTTGTCTTGGTGTTGGAACATTATTAACACGTAATTTATAGTTAATGTTCAAATTTTTATTAGGCATTAATGATGCGTTATTTGAATTTGTTTCATCTCCATTACTTTTTATAGTGATTGTACGAGTTGTTGGGTCATATGTAGTAATCATCGGATTTAACATATTTCCTGAACCATTACCAAATGGCAATTCTGTAGTAAGTGATTGGTCGACATATTCTATACCTTCTGGTAAATGAATAGTATAAACAAATTCGTTCGTATTCATTGAGGCTGCAAAATCACCATCGTTTTTCAATGAAGTTGAAACATTGAATTCTCTATTATTTACTGCCTTTGTTTCTATATTTCTATTTTCAACATATATATGCGAACCAGAAAATAGACCTACATTATCTATAAAATCATAATATTTATAGCCATCTTTGAGTTGATAAACACCTGCAATATCAGTGATAGCATCGTTATTAGGTATAAATTGAATTTTTAAATGTGTAACATTATCAGGTACTTTAAATAATCTCGATTGAGCTCTTGTTGATACTGTTTTTTCTCCAATTATATTATCGTCATCAGCATTTCTAATAACAATATTTACAGCACCTTGCCTTTTTTTAGTTAACATTGTAGAAAAATCAAAGACTAATTCAGAATTTGGATTGACTGTTAAAGTTTTCTCAATTCCATTAAAATCTCCATGATCATTAGGATCAGCACCATTGGCTCTACCTAAAACAATGACATTGTTTTGAGCTTGGTAATTTTTTTCGTCACTTGAATTAAACATACCAGACCTAACCAAAGTATGACTTATAACACCAACTTTACCTCCGTTTATAAGATTAAATCCGGGTAATTGTTCAACAATAGTAACTGTAGGGTTGTTTCTACTTTTACTTGGAGTGACCCCAATATCATCAAAAGTTAATACCTCGTTGATTGCGTTAGGACCAGTATTATTTATTTTTGGATCAATCACAGTGGTTGAATTAACTGTACCACCTGCATTATTATCAACAACTGCACGTCGACTTCTTTTCTTAGGTCTATCTGCTTTAGGCCTTGATTCTGTTACTAATTTAGGTTGATTTTGTTGAGTTTCTCCATTCACTAAATTTTCAGGTAATACAATATCATTATTTATGCTATCGAGTTGAAGTTTTGTTGAATTGTTTGTGCTAGGGTCAAAATTACTATTTGTTGATGATTCAGTCGACTGTTCTTTACTTAAATCAGGATTTGTTTCAGAGATAGATTCATTTCCTAGTAAGTCATTTGCATTACGTTGATTATCATTAACTTGATTGTCTATCGTACCATCTGATGTATTAGCGACATTATTATTTGTCACATTATTTTGATTAGCAGTTGTTAATTCATTAGTATTTGTTTCACCTGTAAGTGCAGTATTAGGCGTATCACTATTGGTATTTAATTTATTCTCTTCTGCTAATGCTTGATGAGTTTGACTTAAAAAAAGTGTAGTACCAATAATTGTTGAAAAAATACCTATGTTAAACTTTCTAATACTGAATTTCTGTTTCCTAAATAAATTCATTAATTGTTCCTCCTAGTTGTATCGTCTTTGTTGTTTATAATTAATGAGCGTTTATGATGCATATGTATTAAATGAATCAATTTGCTATTTTAACCAATATAATGAATTGATATTCACTTTGATTTTATCATCAATTTTATTCAAATTCTAGTATACATAAATTAAATATTATAGTACACGTTTTAATTTATTTTTAACATATTTGTCATGTAAATATTTCAACGTTATCAAATAAGATTTCATAAAAAAAGAGTTAGATTTGAATACCTTAATATAAAAGGCATTCAAAATCTAACTCTTAAAAATCACTTTCCAATATTAAATGTTTTTAATTTCTAATCCTTCTGTTCCCCATTCATTCATGCCACCTTCTACATTAACAGCATGAATATCATTATTTTCTAAATATTCAACAACTCTAGCACTGCGTGCGCCAGCTGCACAAATTATATAATAAGTTTGATTTGAATCGAATTCTTTTAAGTTATCAGGAATTTCATTCATAGGAATAGTCTTTGCACCAGGAATAATCCCCATTGCAGTTTCATTATCATTACGTACATCTACAATATTAATTGGATTTGAATCCAATATTTTTTCTTTCAACTCATCAATTGTAATTGATTCCATTATTAAAACTCCTTTTAAAATATTCTATTTAGCAACAATGTTGACTAATTTTTGTGGTACAGCAATTATTTTTTTAATTTCTTTACCTTCAATACTCATTTTAACATTATCATTTGCTAATGCTAAATCTTGCATTTCTTCTTTAGATAAGTCTTTAGGAATTTCAATTTTTGCTCTTAATTTTCCATTAACTTGGACCACGATTTCTACTTCATCATCGACTAGTAGCGATTCATTATAAGTTGGCCAAGGTTGATAAGTAATAGTATCAGTATGACCTAATCTTGACCATAGCTCTTCTCCGATATGAGGGGCTATTGGTGCTAACATAGTTACAAATCCTTCAATATAAGGTTTGTAAATTTCTTCTGCTTTGTAACAATCATTGATAAATACCATTAATTGACTAATAGCAGTGTTGAAACCTAGGCTATCAAAATCTTCTGTTACTTTTTTAACAGTTTGGTTATATGATTTATCTAAAGATTTATTATTAGTGTCAACAATTTTGTCAGATAAAGTGCCGTCTTCTTTAACAATTAAACGCCATACTCTATCTAGAAAGCGACGTGAACCATCTAGTCCCTTATCACTCCATGCTATAGCTGCATCTAATGGTCCCATAAACATTTCATATAAACGTAATGTATCAGCACCATGAGAATTCACTATATCATCAGGGTTAATAACATTTCCTTTAGATTTACTCATTTTTTCATTACCTTCACCTAAAATCATTCCTTGGTTATATAATTTTTGGAATGGTTCTTTTGTAGGGACAACACCTAAATCGTAAAGTACTTTATGCCAGAATCTTGCATATAATAAATGCAATACTGCATGTTCTACGCCACCAATATATAAATCTACTGGTAACCAGTGTTTTAATTTTTCAGGATCAGCAATCATTTTATCGTTTTTAGGATCAATATATCTTAAATAATACCAACAACTACCTGCCCACTGAGGCATAGTATTCGTTTCACGACGACCTTTCATTCCAGTCTGTTCATCAACAACATTTACAAACTCATCTATATTAGCTAATGGAGATTCACCAGTACCTGATGGTTTGATTTCGTCAGTTTCTGGAA
The DNA here is from genome assembly GCF_001808005.1 of Staphylococcus sp. HMSC13A10. Taxonomy (NCBI): domain Bacteria; kingdom Bacillati; phylum Bacillota; class Bacilli; order Caryophanales; family Staphylococcaceae; genus Staphylococcus; species Staphylococcus sp. HMSC13A10. The sequence continues at coordinate 363,696 of NZ_KV791884.1, forward strand.
GTAATAATGGCAGTTCTTCTTCAGGTACTGTAGACATAGAACCGTCTTCCCAATGGATAATTGGTATTGGTTCACCCCAATAACGTTGTCTACTAAATAACCAATCACGTAATTTATAATTAACTTTCTTTTCTCCTGCATGATGATTTTCTAATAATTCAATAGCTTTAGAAATTGCTTCTTCATTATATAATCCATTAAGTTCACCGGAGTTAACATGTGGACCATTGCCAGTGTATGCTTCAGTTTGAACATCTCCACCTTCAATCACTTCAATGATAGGTAATTCGAATTTCTCAGCAAATTCATAATCACGTTCGTCATGACCTGGTACTGCCATAACTGCACCTGTGCCATACGTAGATAGAACATAATCTGCAATCCAAATTGGTAGTTGATCACCAGAAATAGGATTGATTGCATAAGCGCCTGTAAACACACCTGTCTTTCCTTTAGCTAAATCTGTACGTTCTAAATCAGATTTTTTTGAAGCTTCTTTTTGATAAGCTTTGATTTCTTCTTCTTTATCATCACTAGTAATTTTATTAACTAGTTCATGCTCTGGACTTAATACTAAAAATGAAGTTCCGTAAATTGTATCTGGTCTAGTTGTAAAAACTTCAATTTTTTCATTAATACCTTTAACATCAAATGAAACTTTAGCGCCTTCTGAACGTCCAATCCAGTTACGTTGCATATCTTTAATTGATTCAGGCCAATCTAAATCCTCTAAATCTTCTAATAAACGATCCGCATATTCTGTAATTTTTAGTACCCATTGTTTCATAGGCTTTCTATAAACTGGATGACCTCCTCGTTCAGATACACCATCCACAACTTCTTCATTTGATAAAACAGTACCTAAAGCTGGGCACCAGTTTACAGCTACTTCATCAACGTAAGCTAAACCTTTGTTATACAATTGTATAAATATCCATTGTGTCCATTTATAATATTCTGGGTCAGTTGTATTAACTTCTCTATCCCAATCATAACTAAAGCCTAATTCTTGTATTTGACGTTTAAATGTTTGAATGTTTTGTTGAGTGAATTCGCGAGGATCATTACCTGTGTCTAATGCATATTGTTCAGCAGGTAATCCGAATGCATCCCATCCCATCGGATGAAGCACATTATATCCTTGCATTCGTTTATAGCGTGAAATAATATCAGTTGCAGTATAACCTTCAGGATGACCTACATGTAGACCTGCACCTGATGGATAAGGAAACATATCTAATGCATAAAATTTCTTTTGACCTAAATTATCCTGTGTTTTAAACGTTTTATTCTCTTCCCAATATTGTTGCCATTTCTTCTCAATTTCTTTGTGATTGTAATTCAATACGTTTCCTCCTATTCAATAAAAAGACACCTCTCACTAATGATAAAGGGACGACCTAAGCCGCGTTACCACCCTTTTTCGCATTTTCAGCGCACTTCATTCAATAGTAAGAGATGTCATAATTAAATTCGTTATATTTTATAATGTTATTTTAGTCCTTAACACTAGTTCTCACCACACTAGTTCTCTGTAGAAAAGCGTCTAATAACATGTTATTACAAATTAATAGTATGTGATTATGCGTTCGATTGCAAGAGGTTACTACTAATTTTTAATTAATGTAGATATATTAATAATCCAGATATTTTTTAGCTGCTTTACTTTTAGTAAATAAACTTAAAATAATAATTGAAATACCAAGTAATAAAATGATTGTTAAAAACATTATTCTCATATTAAACATATCTACTAACACCCCACCAAATAATGGTCCAAGTGCTTTACCAACTGTAGAAGCTGAATTGACTATACCTTGATATTGTCCCACTTTGCCTTCTGGAGCTAATTGATTAGCTATCGTTGGAACAGCCGGCCATACAAACATTTCACCAAACGTTAAAATAACCATACCTATAACAAATATAGAAAATTGATGCGCAAAACTAGTAACTAAAAATGAACACATAAAAATAATAATACCAACAAACATTTGCTTTTTTAAATTACCTTTTAAAAGAACGATTACTGGTCTAATTAATGGTTGTGCAACTAAAATCATAATACCGTTTATTGTCCATAACACACTATATTGCGACATAGAAATATGGATAGATTGTGTGAATGACGCTATAGTTGTTTCCCATTGAATATAACCAATCCAACAAATAGCAAAGACAACACAAACTAAAATTAATGAAACAAATCGGCTAACGTTCTCTTGATTTTTCAAATCAATATTATCTTGTCGCTTAAGTTTAGCATTTATTTCTAAATTAAATTGTGTGATTGCAACTAATGCAAATAGAACATACATAATTAAATTTGCCATAAAAATATAATTAAAACTAAATTCAGCAACAAATCCACCTAACGCTGCACCTAATGCTACGCCGATATTTTGAGCTAAATATATTGCGTTAAAGGTTTGTCTACCACCATTAGGCCAAACAGCGCCGGCCATGGCATATATAGCGGGTATAATCATACCGCCACCGAACCCAAGCAACACAAGCCATACAGCGTACCAAGGCCATCCATGGAATAAATTTAATAACGTCGTACTAAATAAACATGTAAATGTACCAATAAGTATTGTTTTATAACCACCAAGTTTATCAAATAATACACCGCCAAGTAGGTTGCCTACAACCATACCTAAAGAATTAATTAATAAAACTACACCAGCAATTGTTAAACTTTTATTAAGTTCTTCTTTCATGTAAATCGTATTTAATGGCCACAAAAAGCTGGCGCCCGTAATATTTAGAGCCATACCAATTACAAGCCACCATACTGATTTTGGTATATTCATTTATTGAGTCCCCTCTTTATATTTTTCTCAATCTATAATAGACACTATAACATTAAAGTATGTTAAAATCTTTACTTAGATACAAAATAGAAAGGAAAATGTCTTATGGGTAATTACTTCCCGTATGCTTTTGAAGATAAAAGATATCATACTTGGAACTATCATTTGAAAAATAAATTTGGTCGCAAAATTTTCAAAGTAGCTTTAGACGGTGGATTTGACTGTCCCAATAGAGATGGCACTGTAGCACATGGTGGTTGCACATTCTGTTCTGCTGCAGGTAGTGGCGACTTTGCAGGAAATCGTGCTGACCCAATTGAAGTTCAATTCCAACAAATTAAAGAACGTATGCATGAAAAATGGAGCGAAGGTCAATATATCGCCTATTTCCAAGCATTTACAAATACACATGCACCTGTAGAAGTATTAAAAGAAAAGTATGAGCCAGTATTAAAAGAAGAAGGTGTTGTTGGTTTATCAATTGCAACACGTCCAGATTGTTTACCAGATGATGTTGTAGAATATTTAGCTGAATTAAACGAGAGAACTTATTTATGGGTAGAGCTTGGATTACAAACTGTTCATCAATCCACTTCTGATTTAATAAATCGTGCACATGATATGCAAACGTATTATGAAGGTGTAGCTAAGCTACGTAAACACAATATTAATGTTTGTACACATATCATTAATGGTTTACCAGGAGAAGATTATGAAATGATGATGGAAACTGCTCGAGAAGTTGCACAAATGGATGTTCAAGGTATCAAAATTCATTTACTTCACCTATTAAAAGGTACACCAATGGTGAAACAATATGAAAAAGGTATGTTAGAGTTTATGTCACAAGATGATTATACTAATCTCGTATGTGATCAACTTGAAATTTTACCTCCAGAAATGATTATTCATCGAATTACTGGTGATGGCCCTATTGATTTAATGGTAGGTCCAATGTGGAGTGTTAATAAATGGGAAGTTTTAAATGAAATTGATAATGAACTAGCACGTCGTGATTCTTATCAAGGAAAAAAATTTGTGCAAAAGGTGAATTCATGAAATTAGAACGTATATTACCTTTTTCTAAAAGTTTAATTCAAAGCCATATCACTGAATCAAGTGTGGTTATAGATGCTACTTGTGGCAACGGTAATGATACCTTATTTCTTGCACAAAATGTACCTAACGGCTTTGTTTATGGTTTTGATATTCAACAATTAGCAATCACAAATACAGAGCAGAAAGTAGCTACATTTTCTAATGTAAAATTAATTAAAGATAGTCATAACAATGTAAAACAATATATTAAGGCTGAACATATTGGTAAAATTGATGCAGCTATATTTAATCTTGGCTATTTACCTAAAGGTGACAAATCGATAGTCACTACACCTAATACAACTATTAGTGCTATTAATAATATTTTTGATATTTTAAGTAACGAAGGTATTATTATTTTAGTGATATACCATGGACATGATGAAGGTAAGATTGAACGTGATGCCTTAATGGATTATTTAGTACAAATAGATCAAAATCAAGCGCACGTTTTACAATATCAGTTCATTAATCAAAGAAACAATGCGCCTTTTATATGTGCATTAGAAAAACGTGCTAACGTTTAATATAGTAAAAGGATCCGAAGTTACTTCGGACCCTTTTTTTACTATTCAGATGTTAAACTGATAAAATTGAATTTAAACTTGTCTGCATATGTTCTGATTTGCCTGTAATCGTCTTAGCAATAAAATCTAGCAATCCATCTTTTTGTTTAGCAAGTTTCTCGTTGAAATGAATAATTACTGTACGTTCATCATCTTGTGGACGCTCTTTATAAATCCATTCTGAATTCACTAAATTGTTATAAGTTCTTGTTCGTTTATAAGGCTTAATTTCAACAAACTCATCCATTTCTTTTAACGTCATTGAACCTTTTTCCCATAAGTTTAATAAAATTAAAATTTCTTCTTTTGACATATCATATTCTCGTTGAATAGTTTCAAAAATAGAGCTAACATCTGATAATAGTTTGTCTAATTGCAAAATACCGTAAACTCTTTCATTTTCCCTTTGATTCATAGTAAACTCTCCCAAATTACAAGTATAAATTAATATTTCCTAAAGTAACCGATCCCCGAAATGACGCTATCGGTTAATCAAAAAATATGCTTTATAGCTTGTACAAATTTAACTGAATGCTTAATAAATGAAATGATTAGCTGAGACATATGCATAGTTATAAATAAAAATATAATTTTGTAAAATTAGAAACACTTTAATACACATAGCCTCTTTACATATTAAAATTATATTTTTTATCCAAACAAAATATATCAATACTACAATAAAATTGCAACTACAAATTAAAAAACATTTTACGTATTTTTGCCTATCAACCTTATAAAAAAGTGAATTAATATCCTACTATTTAAGTAGGTGTTTATATATCTTCTATCTCTTCTTCCTCAACGATGAAGCCCATTGTGTTAACACTATTATTTAAAAATGTAAGTACATAACGCATGACTTGATCACGTTCTGGTTCATTATGTATTTCATGATACAGACCATTCCATACTTTATAATATAATTCATTAGTAGCAAGCTTATCTTTTAGTTCTTTTGTGGCAGAAATATCAGAAATAATATCTTCTGTACCAAACATAATTAATGTCGGTAGTGATTTAATATCTTTAATGTGTTCCATTGTTTCTTTCATTGTTTCACTGACTAAGTTATACCAATGATATGTCACTTTTTTTAACATTAAAGCATCATTTTCAGTTTCTTCAATGACCTCATCATTACGAGTTAAATCTTGCGCTGTGATACCAATTTTAAAACGAGTATCTTTAGATGCTTTACCAACATTAGAAAGCAATTTATTCTTTCTACCTTTGCCTGATTGATTAAATTCTAATAGTGGTGAAATTAACATTAGTCCTTCAATAGGTAATTCAACACGTTCAAGTAAATTTAATAAGATTAACCCACCTAAACCAACTCCAAGTACAAATGTTGGAATTTTATATTCATTGGCTATCTTAATCCACTCTAGAACATTTTCATGATATTCATTAAAATCTTCAATTTGACCTTTATTTGCTCGAGATGTCTGTCCTTGTCCAGGTAAATCACCCATAATAACATGATAACCATTTCTTCTTAACATCGTAATGACATAAGCATATCGACCTGTATGTTCTAATATATTATGAGCAATGACAACAACGCCTTTCGCGTCATTTTCAGTTTCCCACTTCCACATTCTATAATTGCTCCTTTATCAATAGTCTTTAGTATCATAATTATAGCAAAACATAACAATTGAATGCCATATTAAATAATCAACTTATTTATTTGGTATCAAACCATTTACTTTTGATGTAATTTTGCAATAAATTTTATTAATTTCTTTATGTAAACGCTTTCTTGAATAAATGTTTCATGATACACTATTTTTAAACAAAGATTGTTATTGGGTTATGGAGGTATGTACGATGGGAGTTTTTAAAAATATATTTATAGCTTTGTCTAATAACAAATATTTAAATGACGCAGCTAAGCAAGTCGGTCCTAGAATGGGTGCTAATAAAGTTGTTGCTGGGAACACAATTCCACAATTGATAGAAACAATTGAATATTTAAATGAAAATAAAATTTCAGTTACTGTGGACAATTTAGGGGAATTTGTTACGACTGAGAAAGAAAGCCAAAAAGCTAAAGAAGAAATCCTTGAAATAATGGAAGCTATAAATCAATATAATGTTGACGCGCATATGTCTGTTAAATTAAGTTTGCTAGGAAGTAATTTCGATTTAGATCTTGCATACCAAAATTTAAGAGAAATTTTACTAAAAGCTAACGAATATGACAATATGCATATTAATATTGATACTGAAAAATATGATAGTCTTCAACAAATTGTAGAAGTATTAGATAAATTAAAAAGTGAATTTAAAAATGTAGGAACAGTTATTCAAGGTTATTTATACGATGCCGAAAAACTGATAGATAAATACCCTAATTTACGATTAAGATTAGTTAAAGGCGCATATAAAGAAGATGAAACAATTGCGTACCAAACTAAAGAAGACATCGATGCTAACTATATTAAAATTATCGAAAAACGTCTTTTAAACGCAAGAAATTTTACGTCAGTTGCTACTCATGATCATGAAATCATTAGCCATGTAAAACAATTTATGAAAGAAAATCATATTGAAAAAGATCAAATGGAATTCCAAATGTTATACGGTTTCCGTTCTGACCTAGCCCAATCAATTGCAAATGAAGGTTATCATTTCACTGTTTATGTTCCTTATGGTGATGATTGGTTTGCTTACTTTATGAGAAGATTAGCTGAAAGACCTCAAAACTTATCATTAGCTGTAAAAGAATTCGCAACGCCAGAAACGCTTAAAAAAGCAGGATTATTTTCAGCAATTGTACTAGGATCCGCTTCTATTTTAGGCTTAATTTCAAAGTATATTCGTAAATAAGAAAACAAAAACTCGGTTGAAAACAACCGAGTTTTTATAATTAAAATTGTTTTATTAAATTAGCCATTTCGATTGCGCTTACTGCCGCTTCTGCACCTTTATTACCTGCTTTAGTTCCTGCACGTTCAACAGCTTGTTCAATACTTTCAGTTGTTAATATACCAAATATGACTGGTACATCTGTTACTTCATTTGCTTTGGAAACGCCTTTTGCTACTTCATTACAAACATAGTCATAGTGTGATGTTGCACCTCTAATTACACATCCTAATGTAACAACCGCATCATAATCACCTTTTTGAGCTAGTTTTCTTGCCACCATAGGGATTTCAAATGCACCTGGTACATAGGCAACATCAATATTACTTTCATCAACATCATGTCTAATAAATGTATCTTTTGCACCTTCTAATAATCTACCAGTGATAAAATCATTAAATCTACTAACTACGATAGCTACTTTTAAATCTTTACCTATTAATTTACCTTCAAAATTCATTTTAATATCCTCCTAAATTAAATGTCCCATTTTTTCTTTTTTAGTTGTCATATACTCATGATTATATTTAGTTTCTGGTACTATAAGTTCTATACGTTTTTGAATATTAATACCGTATTCTGTTAAGCCTTCAAATTTCTTAGGATTATTACTTAACAAATTTACTTTTTCAACGTTAAAGTATTTAAGAATTTGTGCAGCAATATTATAATCTCGTAAATCATCATCAAATCCTAAAGCTAAATTAGCCGTTACAGTATCATAGCCTTTTTCTATTAATTCATATGCTCGTAATTTGTTCATTAAGCCTATACCTCGACCTTCTTGAGGTAAATAAATAATCATTCCACCATGTTGTTCAATATATTCCATTGAAGCTTCAAGCTGTGCTCCACAGTCACATCTTTGACTATGGAAAATATCTCCAGTAAGACACGCTGAATGGATACGAACATTTTCATGAGGACGAACCTCTTCTTTAGTCACTACAACAATTTCTTCATCACTAAAGTCAGTCGTAAAACCATACATATCAAAAGTACCAAAGTCTGTCGGCATTTTAACTTTTGCATTTAAATTCACATGTGATTCATTAATACGTCGATACTCTATTAAACTTTCTATAGTAATCATTACCAAACCATGTTTTTCTTTAAAAGCTTGAAGATCTTCGCCTTTTGCCATTGTTCCATCTTCATTCATAATTTCACAAATAACACCAGCAGGTTTAGCACCTGTCATTTTTGCTAGATCTACTGCCGCTTCTGTATGGCCATTTCTTTCAAGTACGCCGTTGTCTTTAGCAATTAATGGGAACAAATGGCCAGGTCGATTAAAGTCTTCAGCTTTAGATTCATCATTAATTAAAGCTCTCGCAGTTAATGTTCTTTCATGAGCACTAATACCTGTTGTTGTATCAATATGATCAACACTTACAGTAAAATTAGTCCCGAATACATCTGAATTATTTGTCTCCATTGGATTTAAAGATAACTTATCACTGATACTTGAACCAATTGGTGAACAAATTAAACCTCTTGCTTCTTTAGCCATAAAATTAATAGTTTCATCTTTCATCCATTCAGTAATTGCAATAAGGTCTCCTTCATTTTCCCTATCTTCGTCATCAACTACAATTATACTGTCACCTTTTTTTAAAGCGTCTAATGCATGTTCAATTTTGTCGAATTCCATATTTTATTTCCTCCCCCTAAAAACCAAATGCTTTTAGTTTTTCTTCAGTCAAATTAGATTTATTTTGCTTAAATATATTTTCTACATATTTAAAGAGCACATCTGATTCTAGATGAACTTTATCTCCTACCTTTTTATTCGATAAAATAGTAGATCGTCTTGTTTCAGGAATCAGATGAATATCAAAAGCATCTGAATGGAGATCAAAAATAGTTAAACTTGTTCCATCGACAGTTATAGATCCTTGCTTAACCATTTGATTAAGTAATGACTTGGATGCTTGAATTTTAATAATCATAGAATTAGCAGATTCATTAATTTTTATTATTGTGCCTAAGTCATCAACATGACCTAAAACAAAATGGCCACCAAAACGTCCATTTCCACTCATAGCACGTTCTAAGTTCACTTCGGTATGACGCTGTACGTCAGCAAGATAGGTTTTATTTTCTGTACCTCTAATCACTTGTACTGAAAACGATTGTTCATCAAAATCTATAACAGTCAAACATGCACCGTTTACACTAATTGAATCGCCAACATGCACATCTTCTAATATTTTGTCTGCAGCAATAACTAAAGTTCTAACTGATTGCTGAGTACGAACTTGTTGAACAGTACCAACTTCTTCAATGATGCCTGTAAACACCTGCAATCACTTCTTTCGCAAGATTAATTTAATATTTTGATTAATTAACGTGGAATTAACAATTTCAAATTGTGTAGTGTCTGGTAGTGCTATCGTTTTATCAGTTTTGAAAAATTGATATTTACCAGAACCACCTATTATTTTCGGGGCAAAATAAAGTACTAGGTGATCTAGATGATCAGATTGGAGAAATTCTGAAGTAATTTCGGGACCTGCTTCGACTAACAATTTCCCGATACCTTTTTGATATAAGTCTTTCAAAATTGACTCAATATCACATTGATTCATATATATTATAGTTATATTATTTTTTTCTGTTGTTAACGTTTTATTCTCTGTGTAAATCCAAATTGGAGATGAGTCATCATTGAAAAGTTGTTGTTGAAAATCCAACTTACCACTTTTACTTAAAATGACACGAACAGGATGTTTACCATCTTCAATCCGAGTAGTATATAAAGGATCGTCTGCCTCAATCGTTTTTCTTCCTGTTAATACTGCATCGTGGTTATGACGTAATTGATAGACATCCTTTTTAACATCTTTGTTAGTAATCCATTTACTTTCACCATTATCTGTAGACTGTTTCCCATCTAAGCTTGCTGAGACTTTAACTGTTAATTCTGGTATCTCATTACGTTTAGCAGTAAAGAAATCTTGATATAGTTGTGCGGCTACAGCGTTATATTGAAATTCAACTTCAATACCTGCATTTTGTAATATGTCATCACCTTGTGATATTAATGTTGTATCTTTAACAGCATAAATCACTTTTTGAATTCCTGCTTCTATAATTTTATTTACACAAGGAGGAGTAGAGCCATGATGTGTACATGGTTCTAATGATACATATATTGTTGCACCTTTTGCTTCTGATTTCGCCATGTCTAAGGCTTGAACTTCAGCGTGTTTATCGCCTTTACGCAAATGTGCACCAATACCTACAATTCTGCCATTTTTGACTACTACAGAACCTACAGGTGGATTTACACCAGTTTGACCATCAACCATTTGTGCAAGTTGGATGGCATAATTCATAAAATTACTCAATATATCACCTCTAAAATTAAAAAACCTTATACCATTGAAAATTGTTGTTTCAAGGCATAAGGCAATTTATATATCTTTATAAAAGCATATTTATACTTAACATAAACATACTTCATTAAACACATACTTATACAAATATATGTCAGTGTCGATAATCGTCATTCTTTCTCCCATCCAGACTTTAACTGTCGGCTCTAGATTCTCACTAGATCAGCCACTAACATATGTTAGCAGGTCGCAGGCTTTATCACTGCCGGTTGGGAATTACACCCTGCCCCGAAAGAATTGAATATGAAATTGTTAAAGGTTAATTGAGTATCGTAATCTCAATGACTACAATTCAAATTCTACTACACCTATTTCAAAAAAACAATTACTATACATTGTACTTAATTAAAGAGATAGATTTAATTTTAATTATCAAATTTTATTTTTAACTATAATCAAATACCAGATAAGTATTTAATTTTATTAGATATTTAAGGATTAATGATTCTCTTTATCAAGGTTATCCAAATCTTGTTGTGTTTCATATAATCTATCAACAGCGTTGGCTACTTGATTCACAATCATTTTGACACCGTTTCTAAGTTTATTAACCCCATTAGTCATTTGACCTATAGCAATAACATTCGTTAGTGTACCAAATCTAGGGCTAATCACTTGGTTTGTCTCTGGTATGATTTGAATACCGCCCATTGGATGTGCCTGAACAATTTGTCTATTTTCAAGATTTAGTATTAATTGATCATCTTCATCCAGTTCATTTAAATGAGTTTTAGAACCAGTAGCGTTAATAACCACATCAAAATCTTCAATATCTTTTTCCTCTTCATATTGTAAATGGAATAATCCATCGTCGTGATAAATGTTTTTTAAATTTTTACGAATAATTAATGCTTCGTTTTCTAATAAATCTATAAGTAAACGGGCAGTTCTAGGAGGCATAGGATTGGAATTAAGTTGAATTATTTTTGTATAACGACGATTAAATTCTTGTTGATCTTCAATACTTAAACTATTCCAAATCCAATTTAAATTCTCTTTTAACAGTTCAACGATACTTTGAAATATGCCAATTTCCTTTTCATGTTCCAAATCAAATTGTAAATCTTTAATGTGGTCTCCAGTTCTTCTATTAACTAGTTTTTCAAAATTAATGCCATAATCTTTGCATTCTTTTAAAAATAAATCAACTGCTGTATCTAAAGGCACATTGCCATAATTTTGAGCTTGTATATCATTGAATCGTTGTTTAGTTAAATGAGTAAATTCTATATCAACCATTTTACCTCTTACACTAGGTAAATTTGCTGAACGACTTGTCATTAGTATAGGCAATTTAGGATGGTGAGCAGAAACATATCTGATGACATCTAAACTTGCCAGTCCAGTTCCTATAATTGCAATACTATCATTTTCACTAACATCATCGAGAGAATGATATGTAGGATAAGGTGTCGGTTTAAACCCATCTATCCCTTTTAGTCGATATGGATCATGATATGCAAAAGTGCCAAAAGTTAAGAATAAATAATCATATTCTCTCCATTCTTTCATATCATCTGACGTACAAACATAATATTTTAGATTCGTTTCATCAACTTTAGAACTTGTAAAAATTTCATGAACTTTATTGTTAATGATTGTAATATTTTCATATTGATTATTAAATTGAGACAAGTATGATTTCATATAATGTCCAAATACAAATCTCGGTAGATATGTAGGATTATCGAATACAAATTCATTTTGATCTTGATACCATTTCCAAAATTCTTCTTCATCGTCTAAATTCAAGCTCATCTTTTTAGAAGGTAAATTGATTAATAATTCACTACTATCATTTTGGAATGGAACTCCTTGTCCCATATTTATACGGTCATCATAGACATCTACTTTTAATTTTTCAAAATGTTCATGTTTTACAAGTTGTCGTAAAACACTAACACCTGCAGTGCCCATACCAATTATAGCTACACGCATTATGACATCATCCTTTTTTCATTTCTATATCTCTAATTTGATTACAACAACATATATATTTCATAGATTTTATAACTGTTGTTATTGATTTCACATTATTTCTTATATATCCTAATCAGGCAAAGTTTAATCTTTTATCATCTGTGATAAAATTTCTTTATGAGGTGATTGATATGAAATTAGTTGCAAAAATCATAGTTCTGACAGTTATTATATTTGCTTGGGTAACAAGAAACAACAAAGCCAAATAATCAGCACATAAAAAACACCTGCGCCAATTAAATGCCGCAGGTTAAATTACATATCCTTTTTTATTTAAAATTCAAACTTGATTTTATTCTTATTAGAAAATTAAACATTCAAATAGATTATTATTTATTATCTTTTAAATGACTTTTATCATCTTTATACACATAAAGTTTGAAGTATTTACCTTCTGTTTTCATGTCTTTATAAAAATCAGCAATGATACTGGCATTACTTTCAGCCCATTTAATATCTGTAGCATATTGATGTTCACCTGGATTTTTAGGATTCCATCTCATGCTATATAATGTGTCTTGATCTTCGTGTTTTAAGAAATGATTATGAATGAAATCTGCACCACCATAAATTGCTTTTTGCGGTGTATCCCAACCATGTTTCTTCGCATATTCTGCACCTGTTTTTACAGGGTCACTATCTAATGCGCCAACACCATAGAAGTTATAGTATTTCTTACCATCAATTTCTACACCTTTAGACAATTCACTTTTAGCAGAACCTGTTTCTAATAAAGCATGTGAAATTAAGTAAACTTCATTTACATGTTTTTCTTTAGCTGCTTTTGTAAAATCATCAGTGTGTTTTAATAAAGTTGGTCTATCAATTAACATTCTTTTAATTCTTTTTTCATCAATACCTTGATATTTAGATAAATCTAAAAATTGATACTTTTGTTTGTCATTGTCAATAAATTGACTACTATCCATAGCTGTTTTAATTTCAGTTGATGATGCATCTCTCCACGCATCATTATTTTTATTAGATACTTGTTGACTCGTATAGTTGTCTATTTGTTTCTTCGCAGCTTTATCTAATGTTACATCTAATTTCTCAACTTTTTGTTGTTCTTTAACATGTTTAAAGAATATTTGGTCAGAAACCATTGAGAAAAAGATAATAGCACCTACTGCAAATATGATAAGCAATCCTAAAATTGCAACTATAGATCCCTTTTTGTGCTTCGTCATATTCACACCTCTTAGGTCAATGTTGTTATACTTTTCATTTGTATTACGATAATAAAGTTTAACATTATTAATTATGAATCACAATTTAATATATACTTTGTTACAAATTCATAAATAAAAAGTAATAAAATTGAAACTTTTGAGTATAAAAAAAGAGAAATAGACATGATTTTGTATCCATTAAATAGATTGATTAACACTTCAATCAACTGTATTGAATATGTTAACTATTGTCATTTAGCAATATCTATTCAATTAAATTGTCTAAATCTCATCCCATTTTTATTTATTATGATTTTTATAATCCATCATTATGAAACTTGCAGCTTGTGATCTATTCTTATAAAAATATTGATTTAAGTCTATTGTTCCTTCAATACTTCCTTCTCTATACTTCATTTCATTAGTGAAATTGTTAATCATCACAAAGTCTGAACGATCTTTAATTCTATCTAAATCATCATTACGGGCGAAAAAATGTTCTAAATTTAAGTGTGCGTAATCCATTTGTACCTCCTATTAAATTTTGCTCTATATTAATAATACGACATGTTTTTGGTTGTTTTTGAATACATATTTATTTACTATGACTTCTATTTAACACCTATTTTAATAATTTAGCAAATGAAAATTTTCCCAATCTATTTTAAATTCAATGTATCCGGAAATATACACTTTTATGTACATAAAACTGGAGTAAATCTTGGAATTTAATATTATTTATCAAAAGTATAACAAAATCATACATTATTTGTTAACTAGGTATCAAATCACTTATAATTATGACGAGTTTTATCAATTACTATTAATTCAAATGTGGCACTTATCGAATAACTATAATCCCTCAAAATCCAACAAATTTTCCTCTTATCTATTCATCAGATTAAACTACTATCTTATTGATATATTCAGAAAAGAAAGTAACAAAATTAAAACTAGTGATATTGATGATTATATTTCTAGTGAAATAGAACCATCTCAACACATCAATAATGAATCACTACTAATACAAGATATTCATTATTTATTAAACTCAAAAGAAAAGGAATGGCTATTACTAAAATTATCTGGATATAAACAATATGAAATTGCAGAAAGAATGCATCTATCTTTAACAACTATTAAAAAAATTAAGAAGTCAGTGCAATCTAAAATCTCAAAACATTTACATTATACTCTTAAAAAGGAATGAAACAATGAATCATTTAACTACTACTAACTTACTATATATACAAACAGAAATAAGCGATAAGCTATCCACTAAATGGCAATATAAGCAATATGACATATCTCTCCCTATTTCAATCAACAATACGTTAGACTACATGTTAGAATTACATCAAAAAACACTACCTCTTCAAAAGAAAATCGCCAAACGCTTACTTCATATAAACAAAAAAATTCCTATTTATGTATGTGATCAACTCATTTTATTTCCTCTTAAACATCGTCGTTCTCCCATTCAATATTACATAAACGCTTATCATATTACTGGTAAACAAACCAAAAATAATGGCACATTAATTATGTTTTCAAATGCTACTCATCTTTTAGTAGATGAACCTTATCATGCTATATTAAAAAAATGGCAAGAAAGTTTACTTCTTTGCCATTTAATTACACAGTCGTATTCTTCTTATTAAATTTATATTCTAATAATTTTTTAGTAAAAAATGCAGTTACTTTCTTAATTAAGAATATCGCTATTAACATTAATATAATAGCGCCTATAATGATGAGTACAACAGTCACAGTTGATAAGTTAACCTGGGGATGAATGAAATAATTTACAGCTGTTAAACTTGTTATAAGGCCAAATAAAAAGCCACCTAATAAAATGACATATGTAAATACAATTCCAATCAATAATATAAATAAACTAGCTGAACTAATATGTTTTTGGCTATACACATGATCTTTTAAAAACTGATTTGAAAACCTTATTGGTTTATTCAGCGTGTCACTATCATTATGATTAACTTTACTAATTTCATCATTTAATTGAGCTTTCTCTTTGTTATTTAAGAACCATAACTGCTTTTTTACTCTAGCACTAAACGAATTTTTATCCATAGCTAGAATTGCCCCTCATATCTATTTGATTATCTTTACATCATAGATGAAATTTCTAATTCAATCAATTCAAATATTCAAATTATATTAATAAAAAGCCAACCTTGTGTACACTATAGACAATCAATTCTAATAGTGACACTAGCTTGGCTTTTAAATTTAATCCGATAAAGACACTAATTAAAGCAATTATAAAATTGATAATCCTGAACTTTGGATATCTTTAGCAAAACCTTTAACAGTATCAATTGATAGTTCTTCAACGTCTCTACCTAAATTATTGTTAACCTTTTTAACTACATCGGCTGGACAAGTAATGATGTCAGCACCAATTTCATCTGCTTGAATAACATTAAATAGTTCGCGGCAACTTGCCCATAACAATTTAACACCTTTTTTACTATGAGTTACCTCTACTGATTCTTTCATTAATGGTAATGGATCTACACCAGTATCTGCAATACGTCCTGCAAATACTGACACATATGTTGGTACGCCTTCTGTGACAGCTTCAGTAATTTCTTTAACTTGTTCAATTGTATAAACTGCAGTGACATTTAAACGTACTTGTTTTGCAGATAATTCTTTGATTAATGGAATTGTTGAAGTACCATTAGTAGTAACAATTGGAATCTTAACAAAAACATTGTCACCATATTGTTTAAGAATTTCCGCTTCCTTAGCCATTGTCTCTAAGTCATCTGCGAACACTTCAAATGAAATAGAAGCGTCAGGAATTTCTCGAACAGCCTCTTCCGCAAATGCTTTATAATCTGTTACGCCTGCTTTAGCCATTAAACTAGGGTTAGTTGTAAATCCATCAACCTGTTTATTTTTATAAGCAGCTTTCATTTCTTCAATATCTGCTCCATCCGCAAATACTTCTACTTTTAGTTTTCTCACTATGTATTCCTCCTTCAATTTCAATACTAAATTTGGATTTCCAATGTATTGAATATCAAATTCATATATGATTTATCTTTGGTTTTTATTTTCGTTAACAAATCATTTATAAATAATTTATATCATGCTTTTGAAATGTAAGCGAATTATTTGCCTATATAAAAGCATTTTTGTATTTTACATTTTATTTTCTATACATTTATACTATTCTCATATCCTAAAAAGTGGTAGTATATTGTAATGATATCCATCGAGGAGGTTACGCATGTCAAAATCTAAACTCTACTTTTATATAACTTTATTATTATTAGCGATAAGCTTTTTCTTTAATACAAATAATCCATTTTTAAATAATGTGTTGGGTTCTTTCGTCAAATTAATTATTGCATGTAGTGTCATTAATGTCATTGTTCTAATCATTTCAATCATATTTGCGGACAAATCTATTAAACATTCACGAGACAAACAAGGTTGGATTAGAATTGGTAGTAAACTATTACCATTTATTATTCTTATTGTGATTATTATTCATATTGTGTCGTCATTAAATACTTACGGATTCCTTTCTTAAAATTTATTGACGTATACTTTATTTGTTAGAGCCATTTCAGATTGAAGTGGTTCTTTTATTTAAGTAAATGTTTTTTAAAGGAGTTATTACTTTGCAATATTTATACATTTTTGTAGGTGGTGCGTTTGGTGCTTTATTAAGATATTTATTATCATTTTTTAATCATGGTCACCAATTACCAATAGGTACATTAACAGCAAATATCATCGGTGCTTTTTTAATGGGATTTTTCACAGCACTATCTATTAAATTATTTCAATCACATCCCCTATTTAAAAAAGCTATAACAACAGGTTTCATGGGAGCTTTAACTACATTTTCTACTTTTCAATTTGAATTAGTTCAAATGTACAATCAACAAAACTGGATGTTATTAATTATTTATGCAGTGATTAGTTATATTCTTTGTATTTTATTATGTTTATTAGGTAAGAAATTAGGTGAACGTTTATGATTACTACAATTTTGTTAGTCATGTTAGGTGGAGGTATTGGAGCAATTCTACGTGCTAGTATTTCTAACTATTTCAATCAGTTTCAATCTGTGTTGCCAATAGGTACGCTTATAGTTAATATTGTAGGTTGTATATTCATTGGTACCCTATCTGGTTTATCATTACATATACAATGGATAAACCCTTTTTTAATCACAGGTATATTAGGAGGTTTAACTACATTTTCTACCCTCTCTAATGAACTCGTCGGAATGTTATCACCTAAATTCAAACCTACATTGTTTATTGTATATTCTACTATTCAATTCATAGGATCATTCTTAAGCTGTTATTTAGCTTATCACCTTATTTAAAAAATAGAAGAAGATACTTTTAAAGCCACGTCCTCTTTATGAGAAACGTGGCTTTAATTGAATTTATTGTCCGTTAAATTCTGCAGGATCAGGACCAATTCTTCTATCTTCATTTAATTGGTCAAGACGATTCATTTGATCTTCGTTAAGTTTGAAGTTTAGAATATCTAAATTTTCATCTATACGATGTGGTGTTACTGATTTAGGGATAACTACTACATCATGTTGATAATTCCAACGAATAATCACTTGTGCAGGTGATTGATCAATTTCTTTTGCAATAGCATTAACAGTGTCATCATCTAAAATTTGTGCGTTCATTAATGGTGACCATGATTCCATAACAATATTTTGAACTTCCATATATTGTCTTAATGAACTTTGTGTTAAATATGGATGAAATTCAACTTGATTGATGACAGGCTTTATTGATACTTGTGCTAGTAGTGCTTCAAAATGGTCTACATTAAAATTGCTTACACCGATATTTTTAACACGGTCTTGTTTATATAAATCTTCCATCCCTTGCCATGTATCTATCATTAGTGCTTCGTTAGTACCTGGCCAGTGCATTAAATATAAATCTAGATAATCTAAGCCTAATCTTTTTAAGCTACTTTCATACGCATCCTCTACATTAGTTCTACCATAATCTTCTAACCATAATTTTGAAGTAATAAATAAGTCTTCTCGTTTTAGACCTGTAGTTTCTAATCCTTCTTTAATACCTTGTCCTACTTTTTCTTCATTACCGTAAACTTTTGCTGTATCAATGCTTCTATAACCATTCTCTATAGCATGTTTAACAGCCTTAGTACAATCATCATTATTTTCGACTCTAAACGTACCTAGTCCTACTCTTGGCATTTCATGACCATTATAAAATTTAATTTTATCCATGGATTTTCACTCCTTACATATAAAAATATTTATCCATTATCTATACCCGTATCCGTTGATTAAAATTCAATATTACAAAAAAGCTAGTAAAGTGTCATACACCCTACTAGCTAAAATAATTAGTTAAATGATTCAATTTTATCCATAATATCTTGTAAATCATCGACGTTATATTGAATACGTCCATGGAATACAAATTTATTAAAGAATTCGTTAAGTTGTTCAGGTCCAACTAATACTTTTACATTACTATTCTGAGCATAATTTGAAATCGTTACATCATCTTCATTTTTAGGATTAAAGTATAAAATAGAAGTTGGTGTGTATTTAGTATTCAATTTATTTTGTAAATCTCCAGCTAATTGTTGTATTTGCTGAATTTTATCTGAATAGTTAACAAATGATAATGATTTTTGATCATCATTTTGATCTAATACCAATGTTTGTGGCGTAGTTTTATCTAAATCTAAAGTATTAAATACTTGTTCCATAGTTGGTAACTCTGAAAATTGTGCGCCACTAATACCATTATAAACATGACCTTTTAATAATTGAGAATCAATGATGTATAAACCAGTTCGTGTTAATACTAGGTGACTAATTCTTTCAATATTATTAAATTCATTAGTTGGCAAGAAAATATTTGCCATTATATGCATATCTTCTGGGCGAATACGCTTTTCATTTACAAGACGTTCACGAATACCAATTAATCTCATGTCTGTAACATATTCACTATGATTTTTAGAGAATAATTTTAACGCATCTATTTCTCTTTCTTTACTACTTACTGTAGCTTCATAATCTTCTTTTTGTTTAGTGACTGTCTTTTTGTTTTCTATACGTTCTTTTTCTAATGTTTCCTCATGAGATGCTTTTAGGTTCTGTTCTTTTTGTTGATATTCTTCTTCAGTTTGTTTCTTTATCTTTTTCTTTTTATTTAACGTGATTAAAAATAACACAAAAAAGATAATTGCAATCACTACTGCAACGATTAATCCTATTCCAATGGGTGAAGATAAACTCATCACATCAACGCTCCTTTTAAATTATCAATACAATCAATTATAAATCATAACTATGATATTTTCGACATTTCGTTATAATTTAATTGATTATATTTTACCTATCCCAAATATTTTAATTATTTTAGGCTTGGTTTATTAAATCTTTCAAAACGTTGACTTTATCTAATTTTTCCCAAGGTAATAAAACATCAGTACGTCCGAAATGACCGTACGCAGCAGTTTGTTTATAAATAGGTTGTTTCAACTCTAACATTTTAATAATTCCTGCAGGTCTTAAGTCAAAGTTCTCTCTAACTGCTTCTACTAATTCTGTTTCACTGACTTTACCTGTACCAAATGTATCAATTGAGATTGACACAGGTTCAGCTACACCAATAGCGTATGCAAGTTGTACTTCACATTGTTCAGCTAATTCAGCTGCAACAATATTTTTAGCAACGTATCTTGCTGCGTATGCGGCAGAACGGTCTACTTTAGTTGGATCTTTACCACTGAAGCATCCTCCACCATGTCTAGCATATCCACCATAAGTGTCAACGATAATTTTACGACCTGTTAATCCTGCATCACCTTGAGGTCCACCAATTACAAATCTTCCTGTTGGATTGATATAGAATTTTGTTTGATCATCTAGTAAATTTTCTGGAACAGTAGGATAAATGACATGTTCTTTAATGTCATTTTGAATATCTTCTAATGTTTTATCTTCAGCATGTTGTGTTGAAACAACAATTGTATCAATACGTTTTGGTTTGTCATTTTCATCATATTCTACTGTTACTTGAACTTTACCATCTGGACGTAAATAATCTAGTATTTTATCTTTACGAACATCTGATAAACGTTTAGCTAGCTGGTGTGATAAGAAAATTGGTAAAGGCATATACGTATCTGTTTCGTTAGTTGCATAACCAAACATTAAACCTTGATCTCCTGCACCTGTTGCTTCAATTTCTTCTTCAGTAATATCATCGCGATATTCTAATGCTTTATCTACACCTTGCGCAATATCTGGTGATTGTTCATCAATTGCTGTTAATACAGCCATTGTTTGTGAATCATAACCATATTTTGCACGTGTGTAACCAATTTCTTTAATTGTTTCTCTTACTACTTTAGGGATATCAACATAAGTTGTTGTTGAAATTTCACCAGAAATTAAAGCCATACCTGTAGTTACTGTTGTTTCACATGCTACACGCGCATTAGGGTCATCTTTAAGAATTTCGTCTAAAATGGCATCGGAAACTTGATCGGCTATTTTATCCGGGTGTCCTTCAGTTACTGATTCTGACGTGAATAATCGTTTATTGTTAGTCATATTTTGCTCCTTTTAAAAATTTATTACGATAATTCTCTTTTATTTGAGCTAAATAAAAGAGCCTTCTGCTAACTAGTATCTAGATAGAGAGAAGGCTCTTATACGTCCATTCGCTCTTATCGTTCAGACAATATAGGTCTGCAAACGGTTTGGCACCTTTCTTTTCTATACAAAAAAGAGGTTGCTGGGTTTCATTGGGTCCATGTCCCTCCACCACTCAGGATAAGAGAATCCGTTAAAATTAATACTACATAATTAGCGAATTAATGTCAATTTTAGAATTAAGTTATTTTAATGAAAATTTACGGTGGATTAATTAACTTAATATGTTATACTATTGAAATGTAAAGGCTTACATTACAACTATCTGGAGGGATTAAGTATGTCGATCGATACATACTCTGAAACTATTAAAATCAAACAATTATTAGAAAAACCATCTACACAGTTTCAATTATCTACAACTCAACTTTACAATAAAATCTTAGATAATAATGAAGGTGAACTTACTGAGTTGGGCGCTATTAATGCAAGTACCGGTAAATACACTGGGCGTTCACCTAAAGATAAGTTTATCGTTACAGAACCTTCATATAGAGATAATGTTGATTGGGGAGACGTTAATCAGCCGATAGATGAAGAAACATTTTTAAAACTTTATAACAAAGTATTAAATTATTTAGGTAAGAAAGATGAACTATACGTATTTAATGGTTACGCTGGAAGTGACAAAGATTCACGCTTAAAACTAACTGTAATTAATGAATTAGCTTGGCATAATCTTTTTGCACATAATATGTTTATACGTCCTGAATCAAAAGAAGAAGCTAAATCAATCAAATCAGACTTTACCATTGTATCAGCACCTCATTTTAAAGCTGACCCAGAAGTCGATGGTACAAAAACAGAAACTTTTGTTATCGTTTCATTCAAACATAAAGTCATTTTAATTGGTGGTACTGAATATGCTGGCGAAATGAAAAAAGGTATATTCTCAGTTATGAACTATTTATTACCAATGCAAGATATTATGAGTATGCATTGCTCAGCAAATGTTGGTAATAAAGGTGACGTAGCATTATTCTTTGGTTTATCAGGTACTGGTAAAACAACATTATCAGCTGATCCTGATAGAAAATTAATTGGAGATGACGAACACGGCTGGAATAAAAATGGTGTGTTCAATATCGAAGGAGGTTGCTACGCTAAAGCAATCAACCTTTCAAAAGAAAAAGAACCACAAATTTTCGATGCAATTAAATATGGTACCATTTTAGAAAATACTGTTGTCAAAAATGATGGCACGGTTGATTTTGATGATAATAAATTCACTGAAAACACAAGAGCGGCATACCCTATTCACCATATAGATAATATTGTATTACCTTCCAAAGCAGCTCATCCTAATACAATTATCTTTTTAACAGCGGATGCTTTTGGTGTCATTCCTCCAATTTCAAAATTAACTAAAGACCAAGCAATGTATCACTTCTTAAGTGGATTCACATCTAAATTAGCTGGTACAGAACGTGGCGTTACTGAACCAGAACCATCATTCTCTACTTGCTTTGGTGCACCATTCTTACCATTACATCCTACAGTTTATGCTGATTTATTAGGTGAATTAATTGATAAGCATGAAGTTGACGTTTACCTTGTTAACACAGGATGGACAGGGGGTAAATATGGCGTTGGTAGAAGAATAAGTTTACATTATACACGTCAAATGGTTAACCAGGCTATTTCAGGTAAATTAAAAAATGCAGAATATACTAAAGATGCTTCATTTGGATTAAATATTCCAGTGGAAGTAGAAGATGTTCCTAAAACTATCTTAAATCCAATTAATGCATGGAGTGACCCTGAAAAATATAAAGCACAAGCTAATGACTTAATTCAACGTTTTGAAGAAAACTTCAAAAAATTCGGCTCTGAAGTAGAACATATTTCAGATAAAGGTGCATTTAATAAATAATGGTAAAAAGCGCGACAGAAAATTCATTCTGTTGCGCTTTCGTTATCTTTATCATTTTCAATTTGATTCATCCATTGATGAATATGTTCAAGAGTTTCTTTCAAAGCAAACGGGCGTGGTACATGTCCTTCTTTCATTTGATAAAAAGTATCAAAGTATGCTCCAATCTCATTTAAGCGTCGTTCTAAATAATAAGCTTGATGTATACCAACTTGCTTATCATTTCCACCATGAACGATAAGTATTGGCGGGCTTTGTGGCGTAATGTTATGTATTGCCTCTCTATCAGTATAATTTTGAGCATCTTTAATAGGATGTCCAACCATTCGTCTTAACATCCCTCTCAAATCAACACGTTCCTCATACATTAAATGAACATCAGATACTCCACCCCATATTATATAACTATTTACAGGTAAATCTTGAAAAGTTAATAATCCTTGTAAACCACCACGTGAAAAACCAATCATATGTACAAAAGCTTTTGGATATTTTGAATGTAGTAGACGAATAAGTTCTGTGACATCATTTAAATCTCCACGATAAAATTCATCTTTGCCTTCACTACCATTGTTCCCTCTATAATATGGACCTATAACTAGAGTTTCATCATTAGCGAATTGCATGAGCCTTGCAGCTCTGACACGCCCTACTTGTCCTTTACCACCACGCAGATAGATAACAATGCGTTTTACTTCTTTGTAAGGTGTCATCATTAAAGCTTTGACATTAAGATGATCAACTTGGTAGGTTATTTCATCAAAATGATGTGTCCTCATCTCTATTGGCATTTTTTTAACTTTAATAAAATCCAAGTGCCTTCACCCTTTCATAACAATGCAAGATAGCATCATCTTTAAGTAAAAAGCTTTTTTTATTATCAGGAATTGATTCAACTGATTGAAATAAACATGGACCATCTGTTTCTAGATAGTCAGATTGTTCTTTTAGCGTATCAACTTGTATAAAATATACATCTTTCACAAAATCTATATTACTATTTGTTTCAACTTTATATTGTGCTATATATTTAATATCGATAGCATGTGCACCAGTTTCTTCATACAATTCTCTCCGTATAGCATCAATACTAGTTTCATTGAGTTCTCTTTTGCCACCAGGAAATTCAATACCTCTAATTTTATGACAAGTAAACAATAATTGATGTTGAAATACTGGAATAGCAAGTACATGATTACCCGTAGGAACATCTTTATTTGTTTTATATGTTAGGTGTACCTCTCTTTGGTCTTTATCTAAAAACTTCATGTACATCACATCCCTTTATAATATGTTAAAATACCTATATTCTAAAATTTGCTCGGAGGCATTATTATGAAAAAATTATTTCTTGCCTTAATACATTTTTATCAACGTTTTATCTCGCCATTAACGCCACCAACGTGTCGATTCTATCCAACATGTTCAGAATATACACGAGAAGCGATACAATATCATGGTGCATTCAAAGGATTATACTTAGGCATACGTCGAATATTAAAATGTCATCCTTTACACAAAGGGGGATACGATCCAGTGCCACTTGCAAAAAACAAATCGAAATCACATCATGCTAAACACAATCATCATTAATACATTCTAATTTTGTACGATTAACTACAGGGGGATTGAATTCTATCATTCCCTCTTTTAATATACCTTCATTTTCTACAAAATCATTTTCAAAATAATAACCCGTTGGTGTCACATCTCCAGGATAATCCCCATGTTGAGCTAACATTGCAGTAAAATATCGGCTTAACCCATATTCATACATACCACCAATCACAACTTTCACCCCTTCTTTATGAAGGGTTTGTATTGCATCTAATACTCGATCAATACCACCAAGTCTAAATGGTTTCAATATAACTACCTCTATTGGATATTCAGATATAATATTTTTGATTTCTTGAGTGGAAGTGGCCTTTTCATCAAGAGCAATAGGTGGATAAGGTTTTCCATTAATGCGTTTGATATCATCTAATGATTGAAATGGTTCTTCAATATAAAGAATATCATGGTCTATATTTTCTATAATAGATTGATATTGTGTCAGATTAAGGGATTCATTGGCATCTATAGCCAAATCAAAACTAAAACTAAGTGATTGTAAATTATCGATGTCTGAAATTAATTGATTTGAATACTTTAATTTAATTCGCTTAGGTTGTGTTTGAGCCAAACGATTTAATTGTATTTCAGTCATACCGTTTACAGTTGCACCATACGGAACTTTAAATGATTCAAGTTTATAATATTTTTGATAGATAGCCATCATAATTGTACATCTTGCTGCTGGATAATCATTTAAAAGCTCGAGTGATGATTGCCATTCTTTAAAAGTTGACATTTCTTTATTCTTTATACGATCATACCATTGTTTAATGTTTTCTTTTACGGAATCAATAGTTTCATTATCATACCATTGAGTTTGAAATGCATTACATTCTCCAAAATATGCATCCCCGTGATTATCAATGAATTCAATGACTAATGTTTTTCTTGTTTCTAATTTTACTTTAGGCGTTACAATTGGTGATTTAAAAGGCTGATTATATAAGTAAAAATTTAATTGATTAATAATCATTTTTTTCTTCCTTTTGTATCATTTTATTTCTTTGGAGTTTACCTGTAGAAGTATATGGCAATTCTTCAACTTGATAAAAAGACTTTGGTACTTTGTATTTTGCTAAATGATCCAACATATATTGTTTTAATTCGATTTCATTAATTTGTGTATCGGCAATATAATATAATATAGGTACTTGTCCCCACGTATCATCTGATTGACCAATACAAACAGCATCTTCAATGTTTGGATAATATTTAGCTATAGATTCAATTTGATAAGGATATATATTTTCGCCACCACTGATAATTAAATCCTTACGTCGATCATAAATCATAACAAAACCATCTTCATCTATTTCAGCTATATCCCCTGTTTTGAAAAAGCCATCTTCAAATGTATCTGTTAAATTAACAGGATATAAATAGCCATTCATTACGTTATTTCCTTTAATTAATAATTCACCATGTCCATTTTGATTAGGCTGCTTAATTTTCACTTCTACATTATCACTAGGCACCCCTACAGTATCATAACGTTGTGCTAACATATCTGGCGTTGCTGTTAAAAATTGTGAACACGTTTCAGTCATACCAAATGAATTATAAATAGGTAGTTTGTAGTTTAAAGCTTGTTGAATTAAATTTGCTGATAGCTTTGCACCACCCAATAAGATTTTTTCTAATTGATATGGACTCTGTAATCCAGCATCCATTAACCATTTTAAAGTTTGTGGTACAAGAGAAACATGCGTAATATTTTCATTTTGAATAATTTGAAGCATTGTATCAGTATTATACTTTTCTAAAATACGTACTGTAAATCCTTCTATAACACTTCTTAAAATGACACTCAGACCTGATATATGATATATCGGTAATACAGATAACCAAATCGTCTGCTGATTATAACCTAAACTTTCCTTACAACCTATTGCACTTGCGAGATGATTTTCAAAAGTTTGAGGGACAGCTTTTTGAGGACCAGTAGTGCCAGATGTAAACATGATAGAAGCAATGTTTTCTAATTGAAATACATTAGAATTTATATTTTGAGGAGATAAATTTTGAATATCCTCAAGCGTATATATATCAAATTGATCCATTTCGAGTGTAGTTGTCGTTACTATTGTGCTCACTTGTATAGAATTCATTTGAGCAATAATTTCATTCTTTGTTAATCGTGTATTTATCATAGCAATTTCGATATTGGCGATCCAACATGCATGTATCAATACTAAAGATTCAATACGATTATTTATATGTACCCCTATTCTCGTTTGATTAAGGTTTTGTAGTTTGCTGTGCTAAATGAAATGCATCATCATATAATTCCTTAAATGTCATTTGATGTGCGCCATCTGTAACAGCTATTTTATCTTTATTTTTTACTGATTGATCTTTTAACCAGAAGTTCACAAGTCATTCCTCCAATTATCATTACAAAGATAATTATAACGATTTTAACGCATTCTATCAGTGATTAAAGCTTGAATTTAGAAATTTGAATTTAATAATAAGATATATCACTCTTTGTTAACACATTTGAATTCATAACTGTCTAATTTCGCAGAGAAATGTTACGTTTATGAAAATAAATTTATAAAATAAGAATAAATAATCTATGATAATTAAAAATGATTTATATTAAAAGTAGCTTACATAGGAGGTGAATAGTAATGGAAAATATCACAGCTATCATCAAAAAAGCAGTAGAATTTTTCAAAGGTTTATTTGAAAATAAATAAACTACATTTATTCATCTAAGGACATAACAATGTAAGACCTATATAAATTAATCCTAGAATTTACCTTTGGGTATGATTCTAGGATTTTCTTTATAAAAAACTAAATTAAAGGAGTGTTTTTTAATGAAATTCAATAATTGGAATATTATAATTAATGGTTTAAATTCTAGACATGAAATCATAAGTAATAATGAAACTTTTCTTATTTTGGAGAGAAACCAACACGCTGAATTAGTTTTAAAATCAGATAGTGACATCATTAAAGTAAAATCTATTGGCTATAGCAATGAACTATCGATTGATACTAATACGAAAGAAATCATAGTAAATATAACTGATTTACTAGATGATGATGAAGAGTAATATTAAATTAGATTTAAATTTTTTCAAACTTACAGATACAATTGCATCTATGTTATTAACAAAAGGATTTAGTGTTCAATATGTAAGTAAAAGATTAGGTCATTCAAATATAGAAATTACTTGGAGAGTATATAGTCATTTATTAGATGAATTAAAAGAAAAAGAAGAAAAAAGTTTAGATGCGAAACTAGCATCGTTCTAGGAGTTTAACGGTCAAACTGACAAAC
Source organism: Staphylococcus sp. HMSC13A10 (assembly GCF_001808005.1). NCBI lineage: Bacteria > Bacillati > Bacillota > Bacilli > Caryophanales > Staphylococcaceae > Staphylococcus > Staphylococcus sp. HMSC13A10. The sequence goes on from NZ_KV791884.1 coordinate 392,111, forward strand.
AAACCGACAATATTCAATAATTTTTGAAATGTTGTCGACCTAGTTGACGGTTTTATTTCAAAACAGATTGTTACAAATTTTCACCAAAATAAAAAAGAACGTTGATTTAACAACGTTCCCCCTACTTTTAGCTTATCAGATTTTCACTGATTTTTACGTATGTACGGAGAGTGAGGGATTCGAACCCTCGAGACGCTTGTGGCGCCTACACACTTTCCAGGCGTGCTCCTTCGGCCAACTCGGACAACTCTCCATAATATATAATATGATAAATAAAAAAACAGAAGCGATATTTCACTTCTGTTTGTATGACTCCTACGGGACTCGAACCCGTGTTACCGCCGTGAAAGGGCGGTGTCTTAACCGCTTGACCAAGGAGCCATGGCTCCGCAGGTAGGACTCGAACCTACGACCGATCGGTTAACAGCCGATAGCTCTACCACTGAGCTACTGTGGAATAATTATGGAGCGGGTGATGGGAATCGAACCCACAACATCAGCTTGGAAGGCTGAGGTTTTGCCATTAAACTACACCCGCATATAAAATGTGAAATGTAATACGATTATGGGGCGGTTGAAGGGAATCGAACCCTCGAATGTCGGAACCACAATCCGATGCGTTAACCACTTCGCCACAACCGCCATAAATGACGAATGGTTCAGGACAGAGTCGAACTGCCGACACATGGAGCTTCAATCCATTGCTCTACCAACTGAGCTACTGAACCACAATAATAATGGCGGTCTCGACGGGAATCGAACCCGCGATCTCCTGCGTGACAGGCAGGCGTGTTAACCGCTACACTACGAGACCTATTAAAACTATGTATTGCGGGAGGCGGATTTGAACCACCGACCTTCGGGTTATGAGCCCGACGAGCTACCGAACTGCTCCATCCCGCGTTAATATTATTTTTGACTACTTGATTATTGTACCATTATTAACTTAACAAAGTCAATACATTTTTTAATTTAAATTTACAATCTCTTAAATTTCAAAATGTTTGATACATCAAATTAGCTTTAAATCGCTCTCGCTTAACACTTTATTAGTATATTAATTTTAAAACTAATAGTCAATAATTATTTACAATTAAAATGTGTAATAATTAACTAGTTAAATCATTTTATAACAAAAGTGTGCAAATGGTCACAAAATCACTTGCCAACATCATCAAATTAAACTTTTTACACATGTTATAAATCTTAAAAAGAAACATTTCTTAATAAAGCTTATTGATTTTGCGACGTATCTACTGGAACATTCCTTCAAATAAATCCTACTAACATTGGTTTAATATTCATGTTTAGTTATCTTTTAGCACTATATTAACACCGATAACAAAACTCTTATTGTTTATATCTGATTAAACTTTATAAATACCTCTCCTCCCCTGTGCTAATCAAATTATTGTGTCATTAGTCCTTGCATACGATCTTGTAAAGCGGTAAACGTCGTAAAACCATCTTCTTCCATGAAATGACCGCCTTCTTCAACAACACGAATATGACCTTCTAGTGTATCCATAAGTCTTTTTGTTTCTTTATACGAAACATGCTTGTCACTCTTTGAACAAAGTCCATAAAAGTAGTCTACTTTATTTTTGATAGTATCATAATCTATGGTTACATCTTGTAAATCTATATTTTCATCAATATCTTGAGCATCGTCTCTAAATCCAGCAATACTGAATAAACCTTCAATATTTTGATTCAAACTTTCAATAAATTTCAAACTTGCGATTGTTCCAAATCCATGTGTCACAAAATATGTATCTTTTTTCCTAACATTTATTTGATGTTGCATTTGTGTTACCCACATGTCTAGATTAGCAGGTGTATCTGCTTCTAAATTAAATAATGTAACCTCATAACCTTCTAATGTTAAATTATGTCCTAACCATTCATACCAATGGTTATGTGCATTGCCTACACTTGAATGAACTATTATTACGTCTGTCATTATTATCAAACCTCACATTATATAATTTAAAAAATAATCATGACTCATTTTACTTTATTTTATAATAAAAGCACTTTAAAAAGATATATTTATCCCTTCAAAGTGCTTAATTGATTTGTTAATTGATCAACTTTAATTCTTCTAGCATTTCATCAACTGCATTATGTCCTTGTTGAATACAATCTGGTAGTCCAACTGCTTCAAATGGTGCACCAGTAATTTTTAAACGTGGATAAGTTCGTTTAATATGCTGTTGTATTTCTCTAATTTGCTTAATATGACCTACATGGTATTGAGGCATACTCTTAGGCAAACGATTAACAATGGTAAATTCTGGGTCACCTTTGAACGTCATCATCTGTTGTAAATCTTGACGTACAATAGATACAATTTCTTCATCTGTATGGTCATCAACAACTGTATCTCCTGGTTTACCAACATAAGCTCGGATTAACACTTTTCCTTCTGGAGTTGTAAATGGCCATTTTTTTGAAGTCCATGTACATGCTGTTATGCTTGTATTACTTGTTCTAGCAATAACGAAACCTGTTCCATCATAAGTATTTTCAATATCCTTTTCATCAAATGCAAGTACCACTGTTGCTACTGTCGTTGAATCCATTGTATTGAAATAATCAAATGCTGGATCATGGTTAAACCAGTCCATAAAGACTTGTTGTGGTGTTGTTACTAATACCCCATCATAAAATTCTTTTTTGCCATCGACAATTACTTGATAGTCAGTTTGAGATATAATAATATCTTCAACCTCTGTATTATATTCAATATTGACACCTTGTTTTGTTACAGCTTCAACTAAAGCCTCTATGAACGAACTAAGTCCGTGTCTAAATTGCTTAAATTGACCTTTAGGGGCACCTGGATATAGTTGGAGTTGTTTAATACGTTGTTCCTTCTCATCTTTCATGCCTTTGATTAAACTACCAAAAGCTTCTTCTTTTTCTTTAAAATTAGGGAAAGTACTCATCAAACTTAAATCATCAATATTTGTACCATAAATGCCACCCATTAGTGGCTCAATTAAATTTTCAAGTACTTCATCACCTAAACGCTGTCTAAAAAAGTCACCTACTGAAATGTCATCTTCAATCTCTATAGGCTTTTTAAATAGATCTAGACCTGCTCGTAACTTACCTAATGGAGAAATCAATTTTGTTTTTATAAAAGGTTTTATATCCGTAGGTATTCCCATAATAGAACCACCTGGGATAGGATATAATTTATTTTTAGCATAAATGTATGATTGACCTGTAGTATTCGTAATCAAATCATCGCCTAATCCAATCTCCTTAGCTATATCAGTCATAATAGTTTTTCTACCTAAGTATGATTCGGGTCCTAATTCAATAGTATAACCATCTTTACGATACGTTTGAATTTTACCACCTGGACGATTACTTGCCTCATAGATAGTAACATTTAAGTTAGGATTTTGTTTTTTCATATAGTAGGCACTTGTTAAACCGGTTATACCTGCTCCGATGATTGCTACATTCTTACTCAAAATCATTCACGCTTCCTTCTATTAAAATACTGTTTTAATTTCGTCTACAATCGCACCAATAAATAATGGATGTGTATTAGGCATCTCTGGACGATAGTAGTTTGCACCTATTTCATCGCATACTACTTTACATTCATGGTCATTGTCATATAACACTTCAAGGTGTTCACATACAAATCCTACTGGCGTATAAATAAAATGTTTATATCCATGTTCATTAAATAAATCTCTTGTTAAATCTTGAACATCAGGTCCTAACCACGGTGTACCTGTATTACCTTCTGATTGCCAACCTTCTGCTACGTGGATAATATTTGATTGCTCTTTTAATTGTACAGCAGTATCATGTAATTCATTTGGATAAGGATCATTATTTTTCTCAATTAAACCTTTTGGTAAGCTATGAGCTGATACTACTAATACAGTGTCATCATGTTCGTCTGCAGGAATTTGTTCTAATGTGTGATTGATTTGATTAGTCCAAAACTCTAAGAATTTAGGTTGATGGTAATAATGTTTTACATGATGTAATTGAATACCATATTTTTCAGCTTCTTCTTCTGCACGTTCATCATAAGATCCTACTGAAAAACTTGAATAATGCGGTGCTAATACAACAGTGACCGCTTCAGTAATTCCATCTTTATGCATAGATTCAACCGCTTCTTCTATATACGGTGAAATATGTTTTAGCCCTAAATATAATTTAAACTCTACATCTTCATAAGATTCATTTAATGCATCTCTTAATGCTTCTGCTTGTCTGTCTGTTGTTCCAGCTAATGGAGATAATCCCCCAATAAATTCATAACGATCTTTTAAATCTTGTAGCTCGTCATCTGTTGGTTTTTTACCATGTCTAATGTCAGTATAATATGGCTCAATGTCACTTTCTTTATAAGGTGTACCATATGCCATTACTAATAAACCTATTGTTTTACTCATTTATAAAACCACCCTTTAGTCTATTGCTGTTACTTAATCTATTGAAATTCATAATGCTAAATTACTGATGTGTATAGTCGTGAACGAATTGGCTTACTTTACGTAAAGTTTCTGGTTGAACTTCTGGGAACACACCGTGTCCAAGGTTGAAAATATGTTGTCCTCTTTCCATGCCTTGATCTAAGATATCTTTTAATCTTTCTTCTATTACATCCCATGGTGCTAATAATAATGAAGGATCTAAATTACCTTGTAGCGTCTTAGTTACACCAAGCTGTTGTGCTTGTTGTATTGATGTTCTCCAATCAAGTCCCAATACATCTATAGGTAAATCATTCCATTCATTGATTAAATGACTAGCACCCACTCCGAACAAAATAACTGGAACATCATGTTTTAATTTAATGCCTTTAACTAACTTGTCCATACCTGGTTTAATATATTTTCTATAGTCTTGAACATTTAATGCGCCGACCCATGAATCAAAAATTTGAATTAATTCAGCACCAGCTTCTACTTGTGCATTAGCATAATCTATCGAAACCGCTACTAAATGATCCATTAAAGCAAACCAAGTCGCTTCATCACTGTACATCATAGCTTTTGTTTGATTATAGTTTTTAGAAGGGCCACCTTCTATCATATATGAGGCTAGTGTAAATGGTGCGCCAGTAAATCCAATTAAAGGTACATTTAATTTTTCTTCAGTTAACAGTTTGATTGTATCTAAAACATATGGCACATCTCTTTTCGGATCTATCTGTGATAACTTTTCCACGTCTTGGACTGTTTTGATTGGATTTTGAATAACTGGACCTATTCCAGATTTAATTTCTACATCTACACCAATAGGTTTTAAAGGTGTCATAATGTCTTTATATAAAATTGCTGCATCCGTATTGTAATTATCAACTGGTAAATGTGTCACATAAGCACATAGTTCAGGTTGATGAGTAATTTCAAACAGTGAATATTTCTCTTTTAATTTACGATATTCAGGTTGAGATCGCCCTGCCTGACGCATAAACCAGACTGGTGTATGAGAGGTCTTTTCACCTTTAATCATTTTTAAAATAGTATCATTCTTACTATGTACCATATAGTCCTCCTAAATTAAAATCATTCTTATCTATAATAGCATATACTTAGTTATTTCGTATTTTAATGTGCTTAAATGTCATAAAAAAGACATAGTAAAATGTTTTATAAATTATTTGTATCTACATAGCTTATCTCATAATTTTTCGTTTTGTTAAAGTGTATTAGTATTATAATTAAACATTTAATAGTAATGATATAAATTAATAGCAATTAATTTTAGTTTAATTTGTAAAAAATCAATCCATTTTTATACATTTATTTCAAAATTAAGACTTTGAAGGTAGAAAATAGAAATTTATAATCGTATAATTAATTAAAACAAGGGAGGTAAGGATCATGAATTTATATACATCGTATGGTACTTATGGTTTTTTAAATCAAATTCAAATTAATAATCCAGATCATAATCTATTTCAATATCCTGCTTCAGATACATCTGTTATTTTAGAAGAAACTGAAGGCAAATCTGTACTGAAGCATCCAAGTGCTTATGAAGTTTTATATAGCGTGGGTGAATTTAATGAAGAACATTTCTATTCTGCGCTCTTCATACCTTCATCTGAAGATCATAAAAATCAATTAGAAAAACAACTTCTTCATTTTGGTGCTCCATTTGATAACTTTGGTGGTTTCAAAAGTTATCGATTATTGAGACCATTAGAAGGTAATACTTATAAATTATATTTTGGTTTTGCAAATAGAAGTGCTTATGAAGATTTCAAATCATCAGATTTATTCCAGGAGCACTTTTCTAAAACTGCTTTAAATCAATTCTTTGGATATAGTGGTCAACATTCAAGTTATTTCGAACGTTACTTATATCCTGTAGATCATCAATAATAAAAAAGGTTGTCCTATAGCGAAGTAATTCAATTTCGCAAATAGGACAACTTTTTTAATCTCGTAATAACGTTTCTTGATATTTTAGTTTTTTAATTGTACTTCTAATAGTCAAATAGCCTACTAAGAAAAATACAATTGAGAAAAAGAATAATGTAGGATTCATAATTGAAAATGCTATTGTGAATACCACACCTATAACTATCATAAGTCTATAAAGAAATTTTTCGTATCCTTTAATTACAATAGTATCTGGTGCTGGCCAAACTTGAGGCCAGAGACCATAAGCTTGTTGCGTATAAAACTGTGACATTTGCAATAGCGTGATATACATAAATAAACTTCCTATTAAAATACCTACAATAGGGTGAGAAAGCCATATGATTAATACAACTGCGATTAACATTAATCTTATTATAATGCTAAAAGCATCTCTCCCTCTTACAAAACTTCTCATAAATAAATATAAGTACATTTGATTGGCATTAAATTTTTTGCCTTTTGGTACTGGTAAAATAAAATCTAAATAACTACGACGTACTGCTGTCTCTCTTAAATGTTTAACATCTGTAAACATATTCACGAATTTATAATAATTCGTATGATGTCTTTGCTCAATCGCAATCATTCTTTCCCACGGGTATAATTGTTTAGCTACCTTACCTTTTAGTACAACAATTAACACTGCCATTGCAATCGTAATTAATATCCCTAAATAAGAATGTAAGCCTAATATTATATAAAAATTAAGGCTTAAAATAATGAAAAAACTCACATTAACTATCCAAGTAGATACACCTAATTGATATAAACACCATCTTAAATGCAATACTATATATGGTGTTAATAAGGCAACTAACGCAAATGCAATATAATATTGAATATTACTTTCACTTAATTGATAGAATAATGGGAAGGGAACAATAAGAATAAGTAATAACATCATTATTCTAGTGAAATAACTATAATTAATACTTAATGTCATGTATCGTTTCATATATTTTTCAAATGGTAATAGAAAAATTTGGTCTGCTTCTTTTAATAATGTTCTTAATGGAAATAATGATAACAAGGCGATAATAATACTTGTAATCAAAGCATAATCAATATGTTGAGGTATATGCTTCAACCATTCGCCATACCCCATTATAAAAGCACCAAATAATATTAATAAAAATACTGTAAAGTGACCATTGAAAATGAATTTATTATAATAATTCTTTTCCTTTCGAATCGCTTTCTGACGTTTCCTGAATAATGTAGTTGCCTCATTAATCATTGGCATTTCCACCTTGAGTGACGTGAATATAAATATCATCTAGTGTGTGTTCTTTCAATCCTGTTTGTTCTCTTAACTCTTCTAAATTACCAAATGCTACAACTTCACCTTTATCTAAGATAATAAATCGATCACAATAACGCTCTGCAGTAGCTAAAATATGTGTACTCATAAGAACTGTACGTCCTTCATTTTTCTTTTCTACCATTAAATCGAGCATTGATTGTATACCTAATGGATCCAATCCTAGAAATGGTTCATCGATAATGTATAATTCAGGATTCACAATAAATGCACATATAATCATGACTTTTTGTTTCATACCTTTTGAAAAATGACTTGGAAAAACTTTTAATTCATCTTCAAGTCTAAATACTTTTAATAAAGGCTTTGCCCTTTCCATTGCTACTTCATGTGTAAGACCATAAGCCATCGCAGTCATTTCTATATGTTCTTGTAAAGTCAATTCTTCATATATTACTGGTGATTCTGGAATATATGAAAGTTTTCTACGATATTCTTCTATATTGTCATTTATATTTGTTTCTGAAATTGATAGTGACCCTGATGAAGGCGTTAATAATCCTAACATATGTTTAATTGTAGTACTCTTTCCAGCCCCATTTAAACCTATCAATCCAACTATCTCACCTTTATTTAATTCAAAATTGATATCTTTAATAACTGGTCGTTTTCCATAACCACCTGTTAGATGTTCTACTTTTACTGTCATAAGGCACCTCCACGAAAACTATTGTACCAAAAATTATGTTTTACTCCTAAAATTAGCTATGAAGAATGACGTTTTTTCCTAAGTAATGCTATAATGTATTTTAAGATGAAACGAAGAGGAGTGTTATCAAAATGTCTGAAACAATTTTCAGTAAAATTATTACTGGTGAAATACCAAGCTTTAAAATATATGAAAATGACTATGTCTATGCATTTTTAGATATTTCTCAAGTTACAAAAGGACACACTTTATTAATTCCTAAAAAAGCTTCTGCAAATATTTTTGAAACTGATGAAGAAACAATGAAACATATTGGCGTTGCGCTACCTAAAGTAGCGAATGCAATTAAAAAAGCATTTAATCCTGATGGTCTTAATATTATTCAAAATAATGGTGAGTTTGCTGATCAATCTGTATTCCACTTACATTTTCACTTAATTCCTAGATATGAAAATGATATTGATGGTTTCGGTTATAAATGGGAAACACATGAAGATGAATTAAATGATGATGCTAAAAAAGAAATTGCTGCTCAAATTCAAGCCCATTTCGAATAATCATGCATAATCTGTATTAAAATGGGTATAAGATGAATAATACTATTATCCGAGATATAAAAGTGAGGAGAATTATAATGAAAGTAACACGCGTATTATTTGGTATTGGCGTAGGTGTTGCCGCAGGTTTCGCAGTATCTTTAAGAAATCGTGATGACCAAAGCGTTAAGAACAATACTATTGATGGTAGCCAACCTACTGGCGCTCAATCTGAGTTACAACGTGAACTTGAAACTATGAAACAATCATTTAACGATATTTTAAATTATAGTTCACAAATTAAAAATGAAGGTACTGAATTTGGTAGTTCAATTGGTGACGAAATCAAAACTTTAATTGGTAACTTCAAATCTGATATCAACCCTAATATCGAAAAATTACAATCTCATATTGAAAATTTACAAAATCGTGGCGAAGAAATTAGTAATACATTTTCTAAAGAGAAATAATTTTTTGTACTATAATGTTTCCCCCTATTCAAGAATAATTATTTGGATAGGGGTTTTTATTTTATTAATAACTTTGGAACATAAGTATTAAATTAAGAATGTTCATTTAATCTAATCTGCAAATAGATATTGACTTCATACAAATTTCAATAGATAATACGAATCATATATTGATTAAGAAGTGAGGCATGACTCATGTTTTTATGTACAAGACAAATTGATATTCATGAACGTTTTGGCATACCTAGAATTGCCTTCATGAGTATTGTTGGTACTATTATAATGTTTTTAGTTAGTTATGAAATCATGTATTTCTTTAGTGATACACCATTATCTGACAAACATTTTCTTATTGTTTTAGCAATTACATTCTTTATGTATCCACTACATAAAAGTGTACATCTGTTATTTTTTATTCCTTATTATAAATCTTTTAGAGTACATAAATTAACGCGAAGAAAATGGATTCCATATTTTAATACTTACGTTAATACACCTATTCATAAAATTTATTTTTGTATTAATTTGATTTTACCTTTCATTTTAATATCAATGTTGTTCATCGCTTTGTGTGTGAAGTTCCCGCAATATGGACATTATTTTATGTTTTTATTGGCACTTAACTTTGGTTTTTCTATTTTAGATTTAATGTATTTAAAGATACTTATTTTCTCTAATTATGGAAATTATATTGAGGAACACCGATCTGGTATCCACATATTAAAGAAAGAGAAATTTGTTACAACAGTATAATGATCTTTATATTAAAATTGGACCCTCTCATATGGTCCAATTTTTATTTTATATAACAAAATTATTCATATGTTTTTTAATAAAACTAGTACTATAGTCCTAAAGAGAGGGTTATGAATTGGTACGCCTCATTTTATATGTTATATTTTACTTGATTATATACATAAAGGAGTTAACAACTTATGAAAGCATTTAATAAAATTATGATACCTGTAACTGCAAGTGCCCTTTTATTAGGCGCATGTGGATCTGATGCAACTGATTCTAAAGAAAATACTCTTATTTCATCAAAAGCTGGCGATGTTAAAGTAGAAGATGTGATGAAGAAAATTGGTAAAGACCAAATCGCTAGTAAATCCTTTAGTATTGTATTAGATAAAATTCTTGCAGATAAATATAAAGACAAAGTGGATACTAAAGATATCGAAAAAGATATTAAAAAAGAAGAAAAACAATATGGCGGTAAAGATCAATTTGAAAGTGTCTTAAAACAACAAGGAATGTCTATGGATGATTATAAAGAACAAAAACGTTTATCAGCTTATCAAAAAGAACTATTGAATGATAAAGTTAAAGTGTCAGATAAAGAAATCAAAGACAATACTAAAAAAGCCTCTCATATCTTGATTAAAGTAAAATCTAAAGATAGTGACAAAGAAGGTTTATCAGATAAAAAAGCAAAACAAAAAGCTGAAGAAATTCAAAAAGAAGTATCTAAAGATCCAAGTAAATTTGGAGAAATCGCTAAAAAAGAATCTATGGATAAATCAAGTGCCAAAAAAGATGGTTCTCTTGGTTATGTAACTAAGGGCCAAATGATGGATAGCTTCGATAAAGCACTATTCAAACTTAAAGAAGGCGAAGTATCTAAAGTAGTTAAAACAGACTACGGTTATCATATTATTAAAGCAGATAAAGAAACAGACTTTAACTCTGAAAAATCTAACCTTAAATCTAAAATTTTAGAACAAAAAATTCAAAAAAATCCTAAATTATTAACTGATGCTTATAAAGATATATTAGACGAATATAATGTAGACTATAAAGATAGAGATATTAAAAAAGCAGTTGATGATACTATTTTAGATCCAGACAAAATAAAACAACAGCAACAACAGTCTTCTCAAGGTGGCGCTAGTTCACAACAAGGTGCAACTGGAATGACTGGTTCTTAAGATATATCTTCACTAAAATCTTTTTTAAATGTAACATTTTGCAATAGTACAAACGCATGTTATAATGTAATCAACAAAGATTTCAGTATGGAAACACCAATCCCCTCACTATTTGCGGTAGTGACGGGATTTTTTAGTGTGACTACAATTGTCGCCTATTTACTTATCGTTACGATGCCGTAGCCAATGTGCAAACAACGTAACAATACAACCACTGATAACAGTAGTCATAATATGAACAAAGATTTCAGACATGGAATGAACACCCCCTCTCATCGTCGAAGTGACGCCTGAGAGATAGGCGACATGATTATTATATCATCATAAAATACATTTTAAATATAAAGATTGTCTGTTTAGTTTAAATTACTTTTGAATAACAAATATTTATAATTTAAAAAGGTGATGTAGCTCTTCATTGAGCTATATCACCTTTTCTGAACTTCTAATCTAATTGTGTTGGATTGTAAAATTGTCTATTTTCAAGTCCAAAAATTCGTTCTGTAAATTGACCTTTTTCAGTTTTCTTAAATGCTTTTTCAAACATATTCATTTTAGCATCAATATTATCTATGAAAAATAAAATCTCAGCCTCTTTCAAATGAGGCATTTTAGGTGATCCAAATTCTAATTTACCATGATGAGCAAGAATCATATGTCTAAGCAACATTACCTCTTCTCCATCAATACCAAGCTCTTTAGCTGCTTCAGCTACTTCATCACTTGCAATAGAAATATGGCCTAATAAGTTTCCTTCTACAGTATAAGTAGTTGCTACTGGTCCACTAAGCTCTTTTACTTTTCCTAAATCATGTAAAATAATAGCACTATATAAAAGACTTCTATTTAATAATGGATAAATATCGCATATCGATTTAGCAACACGTAACATCGTTAATACATGATAACTTAAACCACTAGCAAAATTATGATGATGGGAACTTGCTGCCGGATACGTAAAGAAGCTTTCTTGATATTTTTTAATTAAATGTCTTGTTATGCGTTGTAAACTGGCATTCTCAATATCAAGCATATAATGAGAAAGAGCTTCTTGAATTTCTGCTGGTGTCATTGGTGCGCCATCAACAAAATCTTGTGTATTCATATTTTCTTCAGGCGTGGCTAGTCTTATTTGATTTACTTTCATTTGTTTACGACCACGATAATTAATAACATCACCTTTAACATGCACTATTTCTTCAGGTTTTAATGTTTGCATGTCTTCTTTAGTCGCAGTCCATAATTTAGCTTCAATGTCCCCACTCTTATCTTGCAAGAACAGTGTCATATAATCTTTACCTTGAGCTGTTACACCTTGCGTTGCTCTATGAATTAAAAAGAAGTGATTAACCGAATCACCGGGATTTAATTTTTCTACATTTCTCATTATTTCCCGCCTTTCTCAAATTTATTTAAAGTAATCATTTCTTTATTTGGAATGATATTATCATTTGTACATGTAAAGTATAAGACTTGATAATCTTGAGATAATTCTCTTAAATAGTTCAACATTCTTTCTTTACGTGCTTTATCAAAATGTACAAATGCATCGTCCACTATAATTGGGAATGGATAATATGGTTTTAAAACTTTGATTAAACTTATTCTAAGTGCAACATATAATAATTCTTTTGTAGATTGACTTAGTTCTACAGGTTGGAAAATTTGGCCATTTTCATGTTTCACTTGAATTGCCTCTTCTGAGTAATAAATATTTGTATAAGCATGATTAGTAAGATTTTTGAAAATAATAATCGCTTCATTGATGACTTGTGGCAAACGTTTATCTTTAATTTGTTTAATATGCTCTTCTACTAAACTTTGTAAGTAGCTTAAACTTGCCCAATCTTTAGCAATATCATTCATTCTATTTTTCAAGCTATGATATTCATGACGTAAATTAGTTAGTGTCGTATCTGTTTCCATATTATTAATTTGCGCATTTAAATCACTAACTTCAGCTTGCATATCGAGATATTGTTCATTATATTGATCTACTTGTTGCGCTAATAGTTGATTTTCTTCGTTTAATTGTGCACTAGTTTTTTCACTTAGTTGTGAACTAGATTCATAAGAATAATTTTGATTTTCTAGATATTTAGTTAAATCGTTAAAACGTGTCATTTGATTTGTATAAGTTTGGTAATTTTCATGATGTTTATAAAAAGCTTCTTCATTTGAAACATTTATATGATTAAATAATTCTTTAATCGTATTATTACTTTCATCTAAATGTGAACGTAATTGAGTTAATTCATTTTTAAGTAATTTGCTCTGTTCACTATTTTTATACCATTTCTCATTATTTTCTTCTGCATTTTTTAACCATTGTTTGACATCATGGAAGAATGACATCTTATTGAAATAAGTAAATTGAGATTGAGTTACTGCTTCAGCATGATTGTAGAAAGCTTCTATATCATTTACTAGTTGATGTCGTTTGCTATTAAGATCATCTAAATATTGGTCATTTGACTTAATTTGACTCATTGTGCTAATACTTTCAACAATAAGATTATCTGATATTTTAGGTGATAAATGTAACTCTTGTTTAGCTACTTCAATACTATTATTGATTTCTTCTAAACGTTGTTGTGCTTTAGATAATGAACTTTCTATATAGCTTGACTTCTCAGCTAAAACGTCTTTATTTTTCAAAGCGTGTTGCCAATGGTCACGAATACGAAATTGTTCATCTAAATCGAAGTCTAAATTATAATCTTTTTCCAATTCTTGTAATTGATTTTCTAAATCATCAATTTCTTGAGTAATTGTTTCGCTATAATCAACTTCTTTAGATTTCACTAAGAAAATACCTACGATAAATACTACTGTTAAGATTGCAAAAATAATACCAAACAACATATTTTGAGAAATAAATGCAAAGACAGTTAACGCTGCACCTACAATAGCTAATAAAATAAATACCCATCGTAATATATTCTGGCGTTTACTTTTTCTTTCTTGTTCGAGTTCAAATGTCTCTTTTAATTTTTCATATAAGTTTTCTTTTTCGCTTAATTCAACGATTTGTTGTTTATGTTCTTTTTTCTTCTCGAATGTTTCTTCGGGAACAAGTTGACTTTCTAATTGTTCAAGTTCATTAGTATTCGCACTCTGATCTATTTTATTATCTTCAAGACTTCTTTCTAATTGTTGAATATATGCAACTTGTTCTTGCTTATCCTTCACTTGGTCACTAATGTGACTCTTCATAGCTTCGGAACTATCTACTTGGTGATGCGTTTCATTCCACCCAATATTTGACTGCATACTTTCTTTATCACGTTGTTTATCAGAAATTTCTTTTTCAATAGATCTTAATTCATACTCTTTTTGTTTAATCTCATTTTCTTGTTGATATAAACTATTAAACGCATCAATATCAGATTGTTTTACCGGTTGAAGTGATTGATTTTCTTGTTCAATTTGTGATAATTGTTGTTCTCTTAAATCAATATCTCTTACTAAGGATTGTTTATGAGCTTTAGCAGTTTCATAACGATCGATACCTTTTTCAGGAAAATGTAATGGTTCTATATTAAGTGCTTGTTCAAGTTGTTTCCATTCTTGAGTTTGATCATGTAAAGCTACTTCTTTCTGCTTAGCTTCATGCATTTTAGAGAGTTGATTTAAGTTTTGTTTTAGATTATCAAGTCTTCGAGATGACTTATCTTTTTCATCTACTAATCTATGATAAGTATCTAACTTTGCTTCTTCTTCACGTATTTGTGCTTCTAATTGTTTCAATTGTTCGACTTGTTGATTGATAATTGGATTTTTACCAGATTTTTTATACAATTCGTCTTTTTTTAAGCTGATTGTATCTCTCATACTTGTAAATTCAGTTGAGCCTAACGCACCCGCTTCTAACAAATAATCTTGTAATTGTTTTTCATCTAAATTGCGATGAATATCTTGTAAGCCTAAAACGTCAAAAGAGAAGATACCTTGATACGTTTTCTTAGAAATATAATTCAATTTCTTTTGAAGCCATTCTTCATCTCTAACTGTACCATCTTCTAGATAAACTTTAACGTCACCTTGGGCGCTTCCTTTAATACGTTCAACTTCAACGATACTATTATCATCTAACTGAAGCTTCAGTTTACCGCCATATTGATTACCTAACCTAGGCTCTAAACGAGGTTCTTTAGACTTTTTAGTAGGAAAACCGAATAAAATTGAATGTATAAATGCTTGAATTGTAGATTTCCCAGTTTCATTATCACCAAAAATCTCAGTAAATGACTGATTAAACTCAATTGTACGTTGAACAAATTGTCCATATCCATATATTTCAAGTGATTTAATTATCATTATGTTCACCTCTCATGTCTGCCTTTAATAAATCTTCAGCATGATTAACTAATTCGGTTTTATCAAATGAAGTATAGTCATCTAAATATTTAGATGCTCGTGGATTTAAATATAAATCAGACATAGCTTTATCAAAAACAGAACTGTCATCTAATAGGTCTTTTGAAAACTCTTTGACTAATGGAGGTTCATCATTTGTTGCATATTGGATGTTCAAATCTTCAATAAAGACAAAGTCTTTTTCATGTTCTTCATAGTCTGAAATCATTTCTTCAACTTGTAATACATCTTGAGGAGATAACATCGTTTCACTCTTAATAACGACATTTAATCTATAGAATGCTTTACCTTCATCGCGTACTTTATCTTTAAAAGATTGTATTGCTTCATATAATCCTTGCTTTGTAGTTTGTGTCGTTTCAATTGTAGCTTCTTCAAATTTGATATATTGTGTCGGATAAAATTTAGTTTTTAGTTTTAAATTGTCCCCTTGTATAAGTAGACAACCTTTTTCACCTTTTTCATTAAAATGTCTTCCTTGAATATTACCAGGATAATTAATTACAGGCATATCACTTAACTGTTGGCGTTCATGAATATGACCTAATGCCCAATAGTGATATAATTTATTATTTAAATCTTCTAATCTAAATTCAGTATATCTATCTTTAACTGATGATTTACTATAAGTTCCATGAAGTACACCTATATGTATTCCTTGTTGACCTTGACTTGATGGGAAACTATCAATTTTATTTTCATAGCTTGCCTCATTTTGGTAACTAAAACCATGGATAAAGATTGTTTCTCCATCTTTAGTAATTGCTTGATATGTTTCTACTTGATTTGAGAATACCGAAACATTTTTAGGCCAATTTGATGAAATTTTAGTAGATAATGGATCATGATTACCATGACAAATATAGACAAAAATTTGTTCTTTTTGTAAACGTTCAAACTGTTCTTTTAAAAATACTTCTGCTCGTAATGTACGATTTTCTTTATCAAATAAATCTCCAGCAATAATAATAAAGTCCACTTCTTCTTGTAATGCTAAGTCAACAATTTGTTGGAAACTTTCATATGCGCTTTTTTGTACATCCTCAAAAATTTTAGGACTTAAATGGCTTTTAGATTTAAAAGGACTGTCTAAATGTAAATCCGCACAATGTATAAATTTGACCATAAGCTTTATTCTCCTTATTTAAGACACTTTATAACTGCATTAATTAAAAAATGTAGTTAAAGTTATAAAAACGAATTATCTTTTTAATTATTAAGTTATAACTATTTATAATTTTCCTTTATATCTACTCATTTTACCATATGTGAAACGCTACAGTCGATGCAGAACCATGTTATTAGTAAATTACATAAAAATAAGCTACAGTACCTTATCTCAGTACTGTAGCTAGTATAAATCATTACGCGATTAATTAGTCAGCGTAAATTTCATCTAATGGTTTAACGATGATTTGATTGATTTCTTGGAATACTTGACTCATTTTTTGCTCAGCTTGCATTAAAGCTGAAATGTTTTCATCTTTTTCGATTGCTTGAGCTTGTTCTTGAGCTTTTTGTAAGTCTTCCTCAGGAATTTCTTCACCTTGCATTTGTTTTTGTTGGAAACTCATTTGAGTTTCACGGAATTCATCAAATAATTTTTTTGATTCTTCATTATCTTTTACTTTAGCGTAAGCATCTTTGATAGCTTTGTATTCATCACTATCTCTTAATGCTTGTTCTAATTGGTTTGCATAATCATATAAATTTACTGCCATTGTTAATTGCACTCCTTTGAGTTAATTTGTGTTTTAACACTCTTCAATAATGTAACACATATTATTTAGTTAGACAAAGATTGCGACTATTCCTTGGAAAATACCTATTATTCCTCCAAGTATGAATCCTAGAGACATAATTAATTTTAACTCTTTATTAGCTATATCTATAATAATTTTTTCAATATAGTCTAAATCAAACGTATTAATCTGATCTTCTATAAGTTGTCTTAAATTAATTTTACGCATGATAGTTGATAAGTTACTTGATAACTGGTCGATAATTATCATAGTGAGTTTACCTGACAATTCATTTTCTATATATTTAATGAATTGAGGTGCCAAGTCATTTATTGGTTGTCTTGCTTTATCATGCAAATTGAAATGTGTGATGATTAATGTAGAGGTTGTTGTTGCCATTTGTTTAAATTGATGATTTGCTACTAGCTCACCTAATCGTTTATTTTTGAATGTTTCAACTTCATTTTTTATAACTTGCTCAATAATGCTTTTAGCTTTTGGATGTCTTGTCAAACGAATTAATTCTTGTTGAATACGATCAGCAATGCTTTCTCGTGTCATGAACATTTGTAATAAGCCTATTATCTTACCTTTTTCATTAAAGAAAGTATCTAACATTTCATTTATATCACGAGTTCCTTTAGGTGATGATAAATAAACACGTGCACGGTCACAAATTAAATCCCCTACTTCATCTAACCTCTCATCAACAAGATTAATTAATTCTTGAGGCACAATGTCTTTGATAGCTTTTTGTTGATTGGATTCATAATATTGATTCAGTATCTTTTCTACTTTTGCTGGCATTTGATGATCGATGACATCATCTATATTAAAATCAAATTTATTAGCAATATTATAAATAGTCATATCATCAGACTTCAATTGAGTTAATTGATTCATAATCATTTCATTTATCGCATCTTTAGCTTGTCCATCATTCAACTTTTGTCTGATAAGCTCCTCAGTGAGTAAATGTTCTTCTATGACTTGCCCAATTTTATTAGCAATTTCATCTCTTCTTTTTGGAATTAAACCAGGTGTGAATGGAATACGCATTTTAAAAATATAATATGGATTAAATGGATGAAACAACATTTTTATTGCAATCACATTAGTTATACCACCAATAATAGCACCGACTACCATCATAAATAAGATGATAAATAAAGCATGCATGACAAAGACTCCCTTCTTTTTAAAAATCATGATTCATTATAGCATGTTACTGATTTAATTAGAGATAATTAAAATTATTAAAAACTTACAGGTTATATAAATAAAAGCCTAAGTCTTCATAATCGATGACCTAGGCTAATATGTATAACGAATAACTAAAACATCTTCTAACTATTTAAAAGTGATTAAATCGTTTTAAGATTCTACTGTCACTTTTACAGAAATTAAATATGAACTAACTCTTCTTTAGCATTTCTATTGAAATAAGTTTCTGCTTCTCTCATTTTTGAAGTACCAAAAATAGGTTGTTTTTCAGGATTTAACACACGATAAATATTGCTTACTTTATTACTTTGTAGAATATAACCGCTTCTAGTTTCGATTGTATTCCAATAAATATCACTAGTAGTTGAGTGATTTGGGTAAGCACAGTGGTTTCTAGAAATAGTTTGTACGATTTCTAAAGGATCACAACCAAATGTACTATTCAATACATCAGAATCTCTAAACAAAGCACAAATAGAAACACATGTTGTCCAATTAGGTAATACGCGTTCTTTTTCTATTTGAACTAATGTTTTCTTTGATAGTCCAATTGTTTGAGCCATTGTATCTTGTGTATATCCTGCTTCTATACGAACCATTTTAAATTTTGTTTGAATTAAATCTGTAAAACTCTGTCTATCCATTCTATTATCTACCTTTCTTGAAAAGAATTTATATCCGGACACAAGAAATTGCAATTATACACATTTCTTGAAACACAAATTACATCTTAATATATTTTTAAAGAAAATAAAAGAGTCAATTTTGTTTTATCGGTATTTTTATTAAAGGCAAAATTATCAAAATAATTAAACTTTTAACATTATTGATAGTTAGAAAGTTATTTTTACATTAAAAATTGAGCTTGATTTTTAGTGGTTAAAACTACATTTATTAAATCAATTTATTTTCCATAGCATATATTGCTGCTTGTGTACGATCGCTCACTTGTAATTTACTAAATATGTGACTAACATGGGTTTTTATAGTCTTTTCTGATACAAACAATGTATTCGCGATTTCTTTATTTGTTTTTCCTTTGACCATTTCTTTTAATACTTCAGTTTCCCTCTTAGATAACTTATTAGTAAAATGTGGTTTTGTACTCATAGTATCGATGACACGTTTAGCATTGGGATGAATGATTTTTTCTCCGTCAAGCACTTTATGAATTGTTTCAATAAGTTTCTGAGGTTCTACATCCTTCATTTCATAACCATCCGCACCTTTTTCTAATGCTGATATCACGTGTTCATCATCTACATAGCTTGTTAACACTAAAATTTTAATATTGGGATAATGTTTCTTTAAATATTCTGTAATTTCAATACCATTCATATCAGGCATTACTAAATCTAGTAAAACGATATCTGGTAATTCATTTTTCTCTAAATAATGTATAAATGATTTTCCTTCAGCAAATCCTTGAATTACTTCAATATCATCTACAGTAGATAATAAAAATTCTAAACCTTGTCTCACAATATGATGATCATCAACTAATATAATTTTATGCATAGTTATACTCCCTTAAAAACTTAGTTCAAAGGTATTTCAATTTTAATACGCGTACCTTTATTTATTTTTGATTCTATTTGTAATTGTCCTTTTAATAAATCAGTTCGTTGTTGAAGATGCTTAAGACCATTTGAATTGTCTTTGGATTGATGATTATTATCAAAGCCTTTGCCTTCATCTTGAACAATTACAATAAGCGTTTCTTTAGTTTGTTTTAATATTAATTCGACATCTTTAGTATTAGCATGTTTTCTTACATTATTTAAGCATTCCTGTACCATGCGATATACATTTTCCTCTACTAGATTAGATACATCTACTAATCCGTCCACATGTACAGTTAAATTAAGTTGTAGTACATTACTATATTGATTCAAAGCTTGTAACATACCTTGTTCTAATCCGACCGGTTTTAATTGCCATATGAGGGCACGCATTTCATTTACGGCATTTTGACTCGTTTCTTCAATCGTTTTAAACGCTTTTTTAGATATTTCTTCATTTGATATCTCATAAGCTGCATGGGCAGTTAATTTTAATGAAAATAACATTTGATTTACCGAATCATGTAAATCTCGAGCTAATCTATTTCTTTCATTTATTCGAGCATTTTCTTTCTCTCTATCAGTAAGCATAATTCGTTTTATTGCTGAGCCTATTTGAAAAGCAACAGATTCTAGTAATGCTAAATCTTCTTCGTTGTAATGGACTTTATGTGGTGTCGCAACGTTTAATAAACCAAATTGTTCTTCCCCAGATCTTAGTGGTACAGTCGCGTGATGTGTGATACCATCTGTTTCTTCATGGTGTGCACGATTCGCTAAATTAATTCTAGAACAATTAATAATATTAGATGCTTTTGTTAATTTTCCATTATGATAAGATCTCACACACCAACATGAACCGTTTGTCATATAGTGACATTGATTATTTGATAATGCCCCAGGTAAATTTACGCTCGATACTAATTCGTGATTACCTGCTTCATCAATAAAGAAAATCCAACCCGTTGTAAAATCGCTGCCCTCAATTAAATATTGAATTGCTCCTTGCATCATACTATACACTTCTGTTTCTTCATTTAAAAATTCAGCAATTTCTTTAAGGAGTGCTAAACGTGTTGGTTTTTCCATAGTTACCTCCGATTTTAATTTATATATATCTATTCTATTATAGCGTTTAAGATTATATAAACAAACATATCACCAAACTCTTTAAATTATCAATTAGTTAAAGGACTGTGATTTCAATTAATTTTATATTGCTGTCATATATTTTGTGATATGATAAATAGTAACTATAGGAGGATTTTATGAAATTTACAATACCTGAAAATTATGATCAATATACATTGAGAGAGATTTTCCAAGATTTGAAGTTACCTAAGAAGGACTTACATTTATTAAATATGTCTAAAGAAATCACCATTAATGACAAAGCTAGCCAATTATCTAATAAAGTACATACAGGTGATCATATATTTATACCTACGCCTGATGAGAAAAGTAATTATTTACCTAGTTATCGTTATGCACAAGTTTTTTATGAAAATGATGATTTTGCAATCGTCCTAAAACCTAAAGGTGTCAAAACACATCCTAATGACTTAAAAGAAAGTAATACATTAATGAATCATGTTATATATACGATTGACAGCGAATATGTTGAACCTATTCATAGATTGGACCAAGAAACGGTTGGTTTATTAATTGTAGCTAAAAATCCTATAATGAAGAAAATACTAGATAGAATGCTTGAAGAAAATCAAATCACACGAATTTATAAAGCGCATGTTAAAGCGTTATTACCAGTTAAACCACAAACTATCGATAAACCAATCGGTAAAGACAAATTCCATCCAAATAAGAAACGTATTTCTAATACTGGACAACGTGCTATTACTCATATACTTTCATCAAATATGATTAAAGAAAATGTTTGTGAATTAGAAATTAAATTAGATACTGGTCGAACTCATCAAATTCGTGTTCATTTGGCTGAAATTGGACATCCTGTTATTGGTGATCCATTATATGGTGATTCAACTTTAAGACAATTGGAATTACACAGCTACAAAATTGAGCTGCAACATCCTTTTACTAAGGAATTCATTTCAGTTAGTTTAGATGACGATATCTCATAAATAAAAGCTAGGTTGATTATTAATATAATTCAACCTAGCTTTTTGAAATTTTTATACCTCTAATGTGGATCTACCATATCTTCTGGTTTAATCCATTCTTCAAATTGTTCTTCAGTTACATGGCCTGACTGTATTGCTGATTCTTTAAGCGTTAATCCTTCTTTATGTGCTTTTTTAGCAATTTGAGCTGCTTTTTCATAACCAATATGAGGATTTAATGCAGTAACTAACATTAATGATTGATTTAAATAATTTTTAATGTTTTCTTCGATAGGTTCAATTCCAACTGCACAATTATCATTAAATGTTTGCATACCATCTGCAAGTAGATAAATTGATTGTAAAGTATTGTGTAAAATAACGGGTTTAAATACATTTAATTCAAAGTTACCTTGAGAACTTGCAATTCCGACTGCAGTATCATTACCCATGACTTGAACAGCTACCATAGTTAACATTTCACATTGTGTTGGATTAACTTTACCCGGCATAATTGAAGAACCTGGTTCGTTTTCTGGTATAGAAATTTCAGCTAAACCAGCTCTTGGACCTGAAGCTAACCATCTAACGTCATTAGCTATTTTCATTAAATCTGCTGCTAATGCTTTAAGTGTTCCATGTAATTGGACAACTTCATCGTGTGCTGTTAAAGCATGGAATTTATTTTCAGAAGATACGAATTCATAACCAGTATTTTTTGAAATAAATTTAGCAACTTTATCTCCAAATTCTGGATGTGCATTAATTCCTGTACCTACTGCTGTACCACCAATAGCTAAGTTTAATATATGTTTTTTAGATTCACTTAGTAATGTTTCACATTTATCTAACATGTATCTCCAACCGCTAATTTCTTGGCCTAATTTAATTGGTGTAGCATCTTGTAAATGTGTACGTCCGATTTTTATGATAGATTCAAATTCATCTTCTTTTTGTTTGAATGTTTGACGTAAATTTTTTAATGCAGGTTCTAATTTAGTTTCAACTTCGTGATACAAAGCGACATGCATTGCAGTTGGAAATGTATCATTAGAACTTTGTGATTTATTAACATCGTCATTAGGATGAATTGATTCATCACTATTATGTTCTTTTAAATATTCATTAGCTACATAACTTACGACTTCGTTAACGTTCATATTACTTTGAGTACCGCTTCCTGTTTGCCATACTACTAATGGAAAGTGTTCGTCCAACTCACCATTTAAAATTTTATCGCATGCATATACGATTGCGTCTTTTTTAGCATCACTAAGTTTACCTAATTCTTTATTAGCTAATGCAGCACCTCTTTTTAATTGTGCAAAACCATAAACTACTTCAATAGGCATTTTTTCTTTACCTACTGGGAAATTACGTTTACTTCTTTCTGTTTGCGCACCCCAATATTTATCTGCAGGTACTTCAATTTCTCCAAATGTATCATGTTCAATACGTACTGACATTTTATTCTCCCCTTATTTATATTGTTTGATACCAGTATATCACTATTTAAATTACCTTATCAATTTAGAACTAAACCGTTTACATAATAAAATTTTACAAAAAAATCTAGCTTCAACAATTTTATTTAACTGTTGAAACTAGACTCTATTATTTTTTATTGAAATTTTTGTTTTGTTGCTTGAACAGTAGCAATTGCAGTTAAAATATACAATATCGCACTTAAAATAACTGTAACTGGACTTATTTGAATTAAAATTCTCAAGAAGCCTGTTAAACCATTATAAAAATCATTTAATGTGTAGTATAAAATTCCAGTTATAGCTAAACAACAAATTACACTTATAATGATTCCAGATTGATTACTCTTAATAAAAGTTTGCGCATTGACATCATCAATTAAGCCATTTGAAAGATTCAATTGCAATTGCACGATTTTGAATAATAATGGTAAATATAATGCGCCAAGTGCTAATGGAAATGCTTTAATTGATATTAAACTTATAATGACCGTAGCTATCATTAAATGTTTCCAATACTTTCCTAACATACACGTTCTCCTTATATATATGACTATTCAATATCATATCATAATATAAGTAGATATTTTATGCATTTTTGAAATACAAATTGTAAAAATATCATACAATTAATAAAAGCGCTTGTAGTAGACTATGCTAATACAAGCGCTTGATTAATGATTATTCTTCTAAATCAGAACGAACATCTGAATCATGTGATTGGTTTAATTTATCTTCATCATTTTCCTCAGAAATTTGTTCCATTTCTTTACCTAAATCTTTTAAATCATCTAAATCAGTTACCATAGCATTTTCTTCTTCATGATAATTAGTTTTAGAATCTTTATTTTGTGTCATACATAGAACCTCTTTTTCACTTAGTAATTAAGCAAAGCGAGCAGTGAAGTATTCTTTAACATCTTCAGGTAATCCAGCCGCTGCTTCTTTATCTAAAATAACGTTAACCATGCGATGAGCTTTTAAATCTGCTGGTTCATAATTAGACTTACCATTTTCATTATATAATTTTTCAACTACTTCGCGTTTATTGCTACCAGTAACAACTAAGAAAATTTCACGCGCTTCTAATAATCCTTGTCTTACGCTTACATCAAGGTTGCCATTCTCATCAATAGAAACTACTTGTAACACTAATTTACCTTTATTTTCTTTTGTTTTAATTTTATCAGAAATAAATTCATTAGCATCTTGATTATAAGATAATGAATAAATTTGGCTTTGAGGTACGCCTAAAGCTTCATAGTATGAATTATTTTCATCATAATCTAAAATGTTGATTTGACTAAAATCAACTGCATGTAACTCAACGTTCTTTTTAAGTTCATCTAATACAGGTGCATGGTCTTTAGTTAAGTGAACACCAGCGATAGTCATAGGATTGTTGTTAAACTGTTTTCTCAAAATGTCTGCTGTATATTCAGCTACTCTTTGTTTATCTTCGAATACTTTAAAGTTCATTGCCATATTAAAATACACTCCTCTTAGTTTACTATACATAGAATAGTATGGTTAATATTAATTCATTTATACCCTTATTATATTTAGGTTAAACTAACCTATGTTTATTGAATATTATTTTCTCATCAATAAATATAACATGTTGATATAATATCCTTCATCTACTTTGAACTTAATCTATCATTTTTTAAGATAAATCAGGGAAAGATTGTTGTCTTAAAGCTTCATAAATAAGTAATGCTGCCGTGTTAGAAAGATTTAATGATCTAATTTTATCACTCATAGGTATACGTAATGCTGTTTCTTGATATTTTTCTTTAACCCAATCCGGTAACCCAGTTGTTTCTCTTCCGAAAATAAAGTAATGATCGTGACTTGTATTTGAAAAATCAAAATCACTATATGTTTGTTTACCAAATTTAGTAAGTAAATAATAATCTCCTTCAGTTTCATCAAAAAATGATTCTATATTTTCATGGTATGTAATATTAACATGTTCCCAATAATCTAATCCTGCTCTTTTTAACATTTTATCGTCAGTACTAAACCCTAAAGGTTTAATTAAATGTAAATGTGTATTGGTACCTGCACACGTTCTAGCAATATTGCCAGTATTGGCAGGTATTTCAGGTTGAAATAAAACAATGTGATTTGTCATTTATTTTTCTCTCCTCATTTCCAAGCCTTTCTTCATTTCAACTTGGACTTCTTCTAATTCATCATGATAATGTGTTTGAATAAATTCACGCGCATTTTCACCATCAATTTGTCCAATTGCCCAAAATGCTGTTCCTCTTATCATAGGTCTTGGATCATTTAATGCTACTTCTTTTAACTCAGGTATAGCACTTTCTTCATTAAAATGTGCTAAAGCTAAAATAGCATTACGTTGAATTGGTTTTTTTCCTCTCCAAGCACCAGCTAAATGCCCATATGTTGCTTTAAATTCTTTATTACTCATTTGTAATAATGGTATTAATCGAGGTTTCAATATTTCTGGTTCTAAAACTATATCATCATGTTGCGTATTGATTCCTTTATTTTTTGGACAAACTTGTTGGCATGTGTCACAACCATATAAGCGATTACCTATTTTATATCTATATTGATCATCTAAATACCCTTTTGTTTGCGTTAAGAAGCTAATACATTTTTGACTATTTAATTGACCATTACCTACTAATGCTTCAGTGGGACATCTATCAACACAAATAGTACAGTCACCACAACTATCAATTAATGGATCATCAGGTTCAAATGGAATACTAACAAGCATTTCTCCTAAATAAGTCCACGTACCTAAATCTGGATTAATTACAAATCCATTTCGTCCTACAAATCCTAAACCAGCTCGTTCTGCAACCGCTCTATCAGATAATACACCAGTATCTACCATAGATTGAATCTCAACATCTGGAACAACTGATCTTATATACTCACTTAGTTGATCGAGTCGCTTTCTCATAATTGTATGGTAGTCTTGTCCCCAAGAAGCTCTTGCAAACATACCACGTCTATCACCACGAACACTTTTAGGTGCACCTTTAAGTTTATTTGGATAGCCTACAGCAATTGCAATAATGGATCTTGCAGTTGGTAAACTTAATTTGGGTTCAGTCCTTAGTGCAATGTCAGACTCTTCAAAACCAGATGCATATCCCTTAGCATGATAGTCTTCTAGTTTTTGTTTTAATTCGTCAAAAGGATCGGCAGTAGTAAAACCTATACTGTCGATACCAATAGTATGCGCATAATCAATGATATCTTGTTTTAACTGCTTTACATCCAAAATTTTGCCCCCACAATAAAAATATACTCTTGTTATTCTAACATATCAGTAATTAATGATGTATGTATCAGATTTAAAAAACAAGCAAACACACAAAATGTTCACTTGTTTATTGACAAATTATATATTATTTTTCATATAGTTATAAAACTCTTGCTAAGAAATTTTGAGTTCTTTCATTTTGTGGGTGTTCAAATAGTTCGTTGGGTTTACCAGATTCTACTACCACTCCGTCAGCCATAAATATTACTTTATCACTTACCTCTTTAGCGAATCCCATTTCATGTGTAACCACAACCATAGTCATACCTTCTTTAGCTAGATCTTTCATTACTTTTAATACATCACCAACAACTTCTGGATCTAGGGCTGAGGTAGGTTCATCAAATAGCATAACATCCGGTTGCATTGCTAATGCACGTGCAATAGCAACTCTTTGTTTTTGTCCGCCTGACAACTGACTTGGATATACTTCGGCTTTTTCTTTTAAACCCACTTTTTCAAGTAATTCCAAAGCTTGATTATTCAACTTATTTAACTCTCTCTTTTTTAAAAGTTTTGGAGCTAATATGATATTATCTTTAACCTTTTTATGTGGAAATAAATTAAAATTTTGGAATACCATACCTATTTTCTGGCGTAACTGGTCTAATTGTATACCTTTATGCGTTAAATCATTACCTTCAAAAATAACTTGTCCTTTAGTTGGTATTTCTAGTAAATTCATACATCTCAGTAATGTACTTTTACCACTACCAGAGGGTCCAATTATCGCTACAACTTCTCCTTTCTGTATTTCTAAATTAATGTCTTTTAAAACTTCATTATTACCAAATTTCTTATTTAAGTTTTTAATTTTAATCACTGGCCATCATTCTCCCCTCTATAAAATTCATGATTCGTGATAAAGTAAATGTAAGAATAAAGTACATACCTGCTGCTACTAATAATGGTGTGAAAGGATCAAATGAAATACCTTGGACAACTTGAGCATTAAACATTATTTCACCTACACCAATTGTAGATACAATTGATGATTCTTTTATTAATGTGACAAATTCATTACCAAGAGCAGGTAGAATATTTTTAATTGCTTGAGGCATAATGACCGATTTCATTGTTTGATTGTAACTTAAGCCTAAACTACGAGCAGCTTCAGTTTGTCCTTTGTCGATTGAATTAATACCTGCACGAAATATCTCTGCTATATATGCTGAAGCGTTAATGACTAACGCAATGATTCCACAAATTAACGCAGAAATATCTAGTCCAAGTGCTGCGGTAGTACCAAAAAATACTATAAAAACTTGTACTAATAGTGGTGTTCCTCTTAAAAATTCAATGTAAATTGATGCCAACCAAGATAAAGGTTTAATTTTGCTTAATTTCATAAGCGCAATAAAAGCTCCTAAAATAGCTCCTAACACTACCCCAATAATTGAGATTAAAATCGTATTTTTTATACCTTTAATGAAAAAGCTTTTATATTTTGTATAAAAATTACCATCATCTTGCATATCTTTTGATGCTTGAGTCATATATTGATCTATTAAATGTTTATCATTGACTTCATCGATAGTTTGATTAAGCTTTTTTAATAAAATGGGAGAATTTTTAGGAAGCGCAATACAAGTGGGTTTCTTTTCTTCATTAAATGTCACGTCTGAAAAAGCAAGTTCTGGATTTTGTTTTATGTATGCTTCTGCTACCGGCTTTTCTAAAATAGCTCCATCTGCTTTATTGCTTTTGACAGATAATATTGTTTCAGGCAATTTATTTAAAGAAGTCACGTCAGCATTTTCTATCTCTGTTTTTGCTATTTTTTCTTGATCGGTACC
The DNA here is from genome assembly GCF_001808005.1 of Staphylococcus sp. HMSC13A10. Lineage (NCBI taxonomy): Bacteria > Bacillati > Bacillota > Bacilli > Caryophanales > Staphylococcaceae > Staphylococcus > Staphylococcus sp. HMSC13A10. The sequence continues at coordinate 421,007 of NZ_KV791884.1, forward strand.
CTTTTGGACAGCAATTCTTTTATTTTTAAAATCTTTAATATCTTTTAAATGACTCTTTTCTTTTTTCTTAACCAACATAATATTATTAGTCATCATATAAGGCTTTGTAAAATTTACTTCTTTTTCCCGTTCAGGCGTTGTTGTCATTCCTGAAATGATAATATCAATTTTTCCTGTTTTTAATGCACCTAGTAAACTATCAAATTGCATATTAATAATCTTTAATTTCAAATGATTATCTTTAGCTATCTTTTTGGCTAGTTCAATATCAACACCAGCATATTCAGTTTTACCGTTTATATTCTTTTCAAATTCCATTGGTGCGTAATCTGCTGATAGACCAACACGCAATACTCCACTTTCTTTGATTTTTTTCCAATGTTCATCGTTTTCTTCAGCATGAGTATTGTTTTGAGTATTTGTCAATAATGAACCTACAAGGATTATAAATACCAAAAATACTTTAATAATATATTTCATTAAAGCATCCCTCCTTTTCAATATTCATTATTATACAAATTTATACATTAATATGCAATATTAATTTTTAAATACATAAAAAAAGCATAGCCATTAGGCTACACTTTAAGCAAATTTATTCTTTTGGAATTTCAAATTTATATATTTCATCATTGTAAGAGTGTATAAATTTTTTGCATAATTCATGGACTACAAATCCACTTATGAAAGGAACTATAAAGTATCCAACAAATAATAATATAATATTAGTCATTTGGTCACCAGACATACGATTTAATGCATTAATAGGTCCAACTAAGCCTGTATATCCAAATCCAGCTGAAAGTGGCGTCCCTTTAATTCCAATCAAATACGCAGTTATACCAGTCACTATTCCGTTAATTATCAATGGTACTGCAATAATTAAGTGTTTTAAATAAACAGGAATCATCATTTTTGCTGCTCCAATTAATAATACTAAATTAACCCCAATAGAATTTATTCTTAATGAACCAAATAAAAATGTTACGCATGCAGCTACAATTCCCATATTAGCAGCACCACTTCCCAAACCAGTTAAACTAATAGCAGTGGCAATTGCTACTAATGAAATAGGTGTTACCATCAATAAAGAGAAAGTTACGCTTATTAAAATTGACATAGTTAAAGGATTCAAATCAGTAAATGAATTAATAACTTTACCAATAGTATGAGTGATAATTTGAACATAAGGTAATGTAATGAGTCCTATTGTTCCACTGACTACCGGAATTAAAACAGGTAAAATAATCATTTCGAAAGATCCCAATTTACCTTGAAGAATTAAATATAAAAAACATGCTATAATCACGACTAAAATAATATTAATAATATCTCCAATACCTTTTAACATGATAGTCTGACCATCAAAAACAATTGCCCCTGACCCTAACATAGCAGAAGCTCCTATTATCGCTGCTCCTGATCCATTAAATTTAAATTGATGCGCAGCAAGTACACCAACAATAAAAGCCATGAATGATTGTACTACAGTAACAAGTCTAAAAATACTTTCAAGCAGCTCGTTACCATCTTTAAAAAATTTCAACAATTCACCAAGTAAAGCATTTGGCAATAATGCAATGACTACTCCTGCCCCTACTGCATTTAAAATATTACTAAAAAAACTTTTACTACCCATTTTCGAGCTAGTATTACTCATTATAGACCTCCAATTAATAATGTTAGAATTATCATATTATAAAACTCTTTTTACTACAATCACACTTTTTAACAAAGATAAGACAATATTTTTAAACGTTTTAAATTCTTCAAATCATTAGTATTTATTCCTCTATTCTTTAAAATATCTAAAAGTATAAAAAAAGAGTGAAAACATTGGTTGAACAACATTTTCACTCACAATACATAAGGTATTTATATAATACCGGCGGTCGGGATCGAACCGACACTCCAAAAAGGAACGGGATTTTGAGTCCCGCGCGTCTGCCAATTCCGCCACGCCGGCTCAATATAAAGAAAAAACTTCCCACTTGGAAGTAATTGGAGCGGAAGATAGGACTTTACACCTATACC
>NZ_KV791885.1:0-1262 GCF_001808005.1 Staphylococcus sp. HMSC13A10
ATTGTTTCAGGTGGTAAATTATTTAATAGTGCTTTTGGTCTAGATTATCATATTGGTCTTATTCTAGTTTCGGTGATTGTCATTGCTTATACATTCTTTGGGGGATATTTAGCAGTATCATTAACTGATTTCTTTCAAGGTGTAGTTATGTTAATTGCTATGATTATGGTGCCAGTTGTCGCAATGATGCAATTAGGTGGCATTGATACATTTTCTCAAGCAGCAGATTTAAAACCAACTAATCTAGATTTATTTAAAGGTACCACTATTGTGGGAATTATTTCTTTCATTGCTTGGGGATTAGGTTATTTTGGTCAACCGCATATTATAGTACGATTCATGTCAATCAAATCTGTTAGTCAATTAAAAACTGCCAGAAGATTTGGTATTAGTTGGATGGCTATTAGTTTAATTGGTGCTGTATGTGTAGGATTGATAGGTATTGCTTTTGTTCAAGATAGAGGAGTTAAATTAAATGATCCAGAAACGCTTTTTATTTTAATGGGTCAAATTTTATTCCATCCATTGGTTGGTGGTTTCCTTCTTGCAGCAATTTTAGCAGCTATTATGAGTACAATCTCCTCACAACTACTTGTTACTTCTAGTTCACTTACTGAAGATTTCTATAAATTAATTAGAGGCGAAGAAGCTGCAAAAAAACATAAAAAAGAGTTTTTATTAGTAGGTCGATTATCTGTTCTTATTATAGCAATTATATCTATTATAATCGCATGGACTCCGAATGATACTATACTTAATCTTGTTGGTAATGCATGGGCTGGATTTGGTGCTGCATTTGGTCCACTAGTATTACTATCTCTCTATTGGAAGGGGTTAAGTCGTACAGGAGCTATTTCTGGTATGATATCAGGATCAGTTGTAGTCATTATTTGGATTGTTTTTGTGAAACCATTGGGAGAATATAATGACTTCTTTAATTTATATGAAATTATTCCTGGATTTTTAACAAGTTTGATTGTGACTTATATCGTAAGTCTTATAACTAAAAAACCAAACAGAGATGTTGGAAAAGAATTAGAAGAAGTTAAAAAACTTATAAAAGAAAAATAACACTTTATCACTTAAAGAGGTAGAACAAGAAATTTTGGTTCTATCTCTTATTTTTGTATTTACAAATTTCATTTTATTGAAGTATATAGTTTTTATCAATTTCAATAACACTTATCTAATATAATAGCAAATTGCATTATCTATCTACTACTACATGATGCTTATATTGAAATTGCTAAAGAACATCCCAC
>NZ_KV791886.1:0-3262 GCF_001808005.1 Staphylococcus sp. HMSC13A10
TTAGCTATATTTTTTTACTTTGCAACAGAACCTAAGCATTCCACTTGATATTCATTATTAGTTGCTAAATACTGAAGATAAATAAAACTTAAAATTTTAAAGCAAAGAAGTGACTTAACAATTGGATGAGAATAAGGTGAATAAATTAATTGAACACTACTTTCCAAATAACAGTGAAGAAAAGCGTATACAAATTAATTCAGCTATGGAAAGTATAAAAAACATTATTGATTTGTGCGGTGATGATCCCAATAGAGAAGGTTTATTAGAATCACCATATCGTTTTATTAAAGCCTTTTTAGAGTATACAGAAGGTTATAATGAGAACCCTAAAAAGCATTTAGTAAAGACGTTTGATGTGAAACAAGATGATATGGTTTTAGTTAAAGATATAGAGTTTTACTCTATGTGTGAACACCACTTTGCACCATTTTTTGGTGTCGCTCATGTTGGTTATATTCCCGACAAAAAAGTAACTGGTTTGTCTAAAATAGGTAGAGTTGTTGAAGGATATGCCAGAAGATTTCAAGTACAAGAAAGATTGACTACACAGATAGCTCAAGCTGTAAATGAAGTTTTAGAACCTAAAGGAGTAATGGTTGTCTTAGAAGCTAAACATATGTGTATGTGTAGTAGAGGTGTTAAAAAAGAGCAATCATCAACAATTACATCAGCAGTACATGGTTTATTCCACGATAATTATAATACGAGAAATGAATTTTTAACTTTAATCAATAAATAATTGAAATCAGGTGTAAAATTTATGAATAAAAAGACTGCACTAATTACAGGCAGTGCTAAAGGGCTTGGTAAAAAAACAGCCATTGATTTAGCAAATGAAGGCATTAATATCGTAATCAATTATAGAAATAGTAAAATAAAGGCAGAAGAATTGGCAAAAAAATTAAGATTTGAATATAACGTAAAAGCAATGGCCATTCAAGCAGATGTGAGTAAAGAATACGATGTAAAAAAGATGGTTAATCAAATTGTAAATGAAATGGGAAATTTAGACATTTTAATTCATAATGCAGGGCCTTTTATTAAAGAGAAAAAGTCGATTGTTGATACAAATTATAACGAATGGTCTTCAATGGTAGATGGTAATTTTAAAAGTTTTTTTAATTTAGTGAAAGAAATTATTCCTATAATGAGACAGAATTATTGGGGAAGAGTAATAACAATTGGATTTGATCAAGTTCAAAATTTACCGGGTTGGGTTCATAGAGGTGTGTATGCTGCAGCTAAGACAGCTGCGATTTCCTTGTCAAAAACATTATCCCGAGAAGAAGCTAATTATGGTATTACCTTTAACACTGTGTCTCCTGGCGATATTTTTGAAGAAGATAAAGAAAAAACTATAAGTGATGAAGAAAATAAAATGAATCCCTTTACAATACCCAGAAAAGAGTATGGTGAAGATATTTCACATGTTATTAAATTTTTATGTGAAGAAAAATCAAGTTATATAACCGGTACAATTATCCCTGTGACAGGGAATCATGACATTATTAATAAACACATCTTATAAAGAAAGGAATTTTAATGATGGGCAATCGAACAGTTATTGTAGGTGGATCAATAGCTGGTGTATTCACAGCTAAGGAATTAAGAAAAAATGAATATCAAGGTGAAATTTTAATTATAGAAAGCGAGAATCGGCTTCCGTATGATAAACCACCTTTGACAAAGGAATGGATGCAGGACTTAAATAATACAACATTACCATTATTAGAAAAAGAAAATTTTTATGACGATAATAATATAGAAATCGCGTTAAATACTAAAGTAGTAAGTATAGATTCTTACAATAAACAAATTAATACAGAAAGCAAAGAAACAATTGATTATAATAATTTAGTTTTAGCAACTGGCACAAAAGTTAGAACGTTAGAAAATACTAAAAATGTATCAGGTGTTAACTATCTGTCTAATTATTTAGATGCGGTAAATATAAAAAGAAATGTTCAATCAATAAGTAAAAATATTGTTATACTTGGTGGAGGATTTATTGGTTTAGAATTGGCTGCTAGCCTGATTAGATTAAATCAAAACGTCACTCTAATTTCTAGATCTAAATATCCATTAGGTAAAGTCATTGGACAACAAGCTTCAAGCTACATTAAACAATTGCACGAAAGAAAAGGTGTAAATGTTATTGCTGGTGACACCATAAAAAGCATAGAAGGTAAAAATAATATAGAACAGATTGTAACGAATAACGGCTTAAAAATAGACTGTGATCTACTTATAATTGGTATTGGAACAAATTTTGAAGCAATTAAAAACGTTGGAAATAAGAAAATAGAGTATAATAACCAAGGATATATTGTTGATAAATACGGTCAAACTAGTGTGAAAGATGTGTATGCAGTTGGTGACTGCGCAGTCTGGCCTTATAACAATGATTTAATTAATGTAAAACATTGGGAAAATGCATATAACCAAGGTAAAAACGTAGCTAAAAATATCATTGAAGGCTCTTCTTCGATGTTTAATGTTATTCCTTACTTTTGGTCTGATCAATATGATGATGGGTTTGAATACTTGGGTTATATTAAAGATTGGAGTCGTACAGAAGTTGAGGGAAATATAGACGAAGGAAAATTCTCAATTACTTATTTAGATAATTCTAATAAACCGTGTGCTGTATTTTTTGCGAATGGGTATAAAGATAACGCTGAGGTACAAAAATATTTATCCGACAATCAATAATTAACTTTAATGATTTGCTGATTTGATACGAGCCTTCTATGCAAACCTTCATTTATTTTTAATAAGTCAACTAGATAATGTATAATAAATTTTGGCGTATACATTAACTTTGGTTTAAAGAAAACATAATTAAACACCGACGTGTCGGTGTTTTAGTGTTCATGTGAATATTAAAAAATTATGGAGTGATGATACATGAACACATTCGTTTTCGGCGTGATTACAAAGAGATTAGAAGAAAAAGGACTTAATGTACACGAAGTATTCAATATGAGCGATAAACAGGCTAAAAAAGACTTATTTGATGATTTATACCATTATGTCCGCTATACAAAGCCATGCGGTGCAGAATTAACGATAGTGGTATTAAATGCTGATGAATTGATGCACTACTTTGTATGCTGTTATATGGAACGTTATGCTTACAAATTGAACGCTTAACCGTTACGACATTTTGCAAATGTCGTTGAACTCAAAAAAGAGGTGATTGCACATAGTCACCTCTTTTTTTACGTTTTTAGGATTTATATTTTAATTTAGGGTGTGA
>NZ_KV791887.1:0-501 GCF_001808005.1 Staphylococcus sp. HMSC13A10
ATTTCGGCTTTCACGCCTAACTCGGTATTTATCACATCATAAAAATCATCATTAATCGCATTATCTTTCGCTAGTTCGGCTTGTATTGCGTCTAAATAATCACTGTAAGACTGGTCATAATACGTGATAGTACGTCCATCATCTAAACGTCTTGTACGGGGTCTGGGCGTTCCCATAGGTGGTAATTTGATTGTGTATCTCCATACCTTAGCCATCGCTATTCACTCCTATTTATCTTCTTGTTCTCGCTTTTGTGCGTCCCAAAATTCAGCGATTCTATCGGCTTCCGATTGCTTATATGCTCTTTCTTTTTCTATTCTTTCTGGACTATCTTTAGGCAAAGCTTCTATTTCTTCTTTCATCGCTTTACACTTAGCATTATGTTTAGCGATAACATCTGATTTAGTAGGGGTTTGAGCCTCTTTATCTGTTTTGTTTTCGGTTTCTATTTTGGCTTTCTCTTTCGTTGCCGTCGGCTTCTCTTTATACCTAACTACTCCA
>NZ_KV791888.1:0-563 GCF_001808005.1 Staphylococcus sp. HMSC13A10
GTTACTAACATGCCACCACCGAATACCAGTACAAAGACCACAACTGGCCAAACGAAACGGAACCAATGTGAATAACGCATATTGAGCATTTGTAATGTAGCCATGACTAAACCGGTTGGAGCTAAGAATAACATTGCATATTGACCAAATTGATACGCAGATACAATCGTATATTTAGGTATACCAACCGTATCAGCTAATGGTGCAAAAATAGGCATCGCTAATACAGCTAGTCCAGATGATGATGGAATAATAAATCCTAGGAAGAAAAAGATAAATAGTAATGCGATAACAAATAATGGACCTTGAATATTTTCAACAAGTGATGAAGAAAAATGTAAAATCGTATCTGATATTCTTCCGTTATTTAATACTAAATTGATACCACGTGCTAACCCTATAATAAGTGAGACACCTACTAAACTTGATGCCCCTTTAACAAATTCATCTACAACACCTTGTTCTCCCAATCCTTTTGGACCTGTCGCAGCTAAGAACATAATAATAATGGTAAATATTAGAAATGCTGAAGCCATAGTTGGGAACCACCAACCTTGAGACAT
>NZ_KV791889.1:0-1212 GCF_001808005.1 Staphylococcus sp. HMSC13A10
ATGTAAATCAAGCACCAAATATAGAATATTAAAAATTATTATGTTTATTATATTTAAAAATATATCCTCTTGTTTTTCTCTAAATTAATACATATCTTCGAAATTTTATTAATATTATGATATATTTATCTAACACTTAAATGCATTTTTATTCGTAAAAATACATTTATATACTTTTTTGTAAAGGAGATATTTTATGAGAGTAGAACAAATAAATAAAGATAAGTATTCATCTTCACCTAAGAGAAAGTTTAAGTTAAAAATACCTGGTGCTTTTGCAATTTTATTCATTTTAACCATTCTAGCTGTATTAGCAACTTGGATGATTCCAGCAGGTTCATATTCAAAATTATCTTATGAAGATCACTCACTAAAGGTCGAGAACCCTCATGGTAAAGTTGAAACGCATAAAGCAACACAACAGGAATTAGACAAAATGGGTGTCAAAATTGATATTAATCAGTTCACCTCTGGCGCGATCAATAAGCCTGTATCTATTCCAAATACTTATGAGCGTTTAGATCAACATCCTGCTAAATTAACCGATATTACAAGTAGTATGGTCAACGGAACCATTGAAGCCGCTGATATTATGGTCTTTATACTCATACTTGGTGGTTTAATTGGTGTTGTTCAAGCGAGTGGTGCTTTTGAATCCGGACTTCTCGCGTTGACTCAAAAGACAAAAGGAAGAGAATTTCTTTTAATTTTCTTTGTATCTATATTAATGGTACTTGGTGGAACTTTGTGCGGTATTGAAGAGGAAGCTGTAGCTTTCTACCCTATTCTTGTGCCCATCTTTATCGCTATGGGCTATGATTCTATTGTTTGCGTGGGTGCTATCTTTTTAGCAAGTTCAATGGGATCCACTTTTTCAACAATCAATCCGTTTTCAGTAGTTATTGCCTCTAATGCAGCTGGTACAACATTTGCTGAAGGTTTGTATTGGCGTATTGCAGGTTGTATTGTTGGAGCTATGTTTGTTATAGGTTATCTCTATTGGTATTGTAAAAAGATTAAAAAGAACCCAGAAGCTTCATATAGTTATGAAGATAAAGATACATTTAATCAACAATGGTCTGTCATGGAACATGATACTCAACATCAAACATTTACTACACGTAAGAAATTAATCTTAGTACTATTTGTTATACCTTTCCCTGTAATGGTGTGGGGAGTTATGTCTCAAGGTTGGTGGTTCCCAACTATGGC
>NZ_KV791890.1:0-1014 GCF_001808005.1 Staphylococcus sp. HMSC13A10
ATGTAAATCAAGCACCAAATATAGAATATTAAGATTAAAACCTATATTCATTATATTTATAACAATTATTGTGTATATTATTTTTTAAAAGTCAAATCAATTTTTTAGTGATATTAAAAAGAGGTCGCATATATGCGATCTCTTTTCTTTTTTAAATATATTTAACCTCTTAGTGTTATTAACAACAGTTTATTTTGTTACATTCAATTAATCAACAACCCATCCAATAGTTTTCATATTATCTATCTTTAGGTATATAATTTAATCCCTATGCTCCCTTTTAAACACTTAACTAGGTATCAAAGTAAGCCTTTGTTATTTTAATGTTATAAAGTAGTTCTAAATTTAGACTTAAAACAATTTATATAAACTTTTAAAAGTGTTAATATTATTTTATAAAATTAACAGCCGATGCTATTAGTTTAGCATCGGCTCTAGTAATCGATATATCTATGTAAAAAACACATAACCCACGTAAAAATTTTTATTACCTCATACCTGTTTAAAAGAGAATAATGATAAGAAAAGATAAGAGACTTTATAAGCTAACACTATAAAAACCCCCCTCATTACTCGCAATAGTGAGGGGGTTTGATGCATCAATCGTTCAACATTTTCGTTAGCTAAATTATAACATTGGTTAGTAGAGGAAAGAATATAAAATCATGAGAAATAATAATGATTAAGCAATGATGATATCTAAATACTTCGTATTGTTCGCTACAAAGAGATCATTTCTTAAAAATTTTCGAAATGAATTTATTTTAACTAATTCATAGTTTTTATAAGAAGAAGTAGTAATGAAATATACTATTGAGAAAAAAGATAATGAATATTTACTTACTTTAATTAGATATAGTTCAGAATATTTTGAAAATAAATTTACAATTATAATAATCCATCAATAATCAGAAATTACAAGTTAAAACCAATAATAAAAAAAGTATAGCATTGCGACTAGTAGCCGTTTAGAGAAAAAATATTACAACATTATTATCTGTTACTGCTAAAAAT